>JBJTRB010000099.1:0-4350 GCA_046075925.1 Bacteroidota bacterium
GAAAACACCAGTAGATCCGGTGAAATGGATGCCTGCGAATTCAGGATGTTCGAAAATCACTTCTCCGGCTTCCGGACCGGATACATAAACCAGGTTGATGACGCCGGCTGGTAATCCCGCTTCCATGAAGACCTTCATGAGGAGGGAAGCGGAATAGATCTGCGTGTTAGCCGGTTTCCATACCACTGTATTGCCCATCATGGCAGGAGAGGTGGGAAGATTGCCAGCGATAGCTGTGAAATTGAATGGGGTCAATGCGAAAACGAACCCTTCCAATGGACGTTGTTCCAGTCGGTTCCAAATGCCCTTGGAGCTGATAGGTTGCTGGGTGTAGATTTCGCGCATGTATTGCACGTTGAAACGAAGGAAGTCGATCAGCTCGCATGCGGAATCGATTTCCGCCTGGAAGGCATTCTTGCTTTGGCCGATCATGGTCGCTGCATTGATCGCCGCCCGGTAGGGGCCGGCGAGCAGATCAGCTGCCTTCAGGAAGATAGCTGCGCGCTGCTCCCAATGAAGATCAGCCCAGGCTGCTTTCGCCCTAAGCGCAGCGTCAATCGCTGAAGCGACGTGTTGTTTATCGCCCTTATGGAACTTTCCCACCAAATGACGGTGATCGTGTGGCGGAGTGATATCAGCTGTTTTTCCGGTACGTACCTCTTTGCCATCTATGTACATTGGAATATCAAGGACCTGGGAACGCATGGAGGAAAGCGTGGCTTTCAAGGCGGCCCGTTCCGGACTGCCTGGGGCGTAATTCAGGACGGGTTCGTTTACTGCGACCGGTACCTGGAAGATGGCATTCGACATAGGAGGTGTTTTGATGCCCCGAAGTTAGGAATTTAAGCCGTAACCGGTTTTAATGCCGGATTACGGTTGTCTTTGTTTTGTACTTTAGCCGGTAACAAAACCGATGCGCGAATATGCCACTGATCACCATCATTGAAGACGATCCAATCAGTCATCAAATGCTTCGTGACCTGCTTGAAGAAGTAGCTCCCCAATGGGAGGTCGAGGGGCCGTATACCTCCATCAAGGAATCAGTCGAGCAGATTCAAAAACATCGTCCACAACTGGTGTTTCTGGATGTCGAGTTGACGGACGGATCCGGATTCGAGGTGCTGAAACAATTGGAGCCGATCGATTTCGATATCATCGTAACTACGTCGCACGACAAGTACGCAATTCAGGCCATCAAGCACAGGGCGCTTGACTACCTGGTGAAGCCATTTCAAAAGAAAGACTTCGAAGAGGCGATGAGTCGGATCGGAAGTCGATTGAAAGTCGAGCCGGTAAAGACCATCACTCCGCCTTCTGCGGTACTTCAGAAGATCGCAGTTCCCACTTCGGACGGACTCTTGTTCATTCGCACGGATGAAATCATCCGATTGGAGAGTGAGCGCAATTACACTGATTTTCATCTGACCAATAACCGAAAGGTGGTTGTGACCCGATCACTGAAGGAATACGAGGAGCTCTTGACTCCGCTCGGTTTTTTTCGGATCCATCACTCCCATATCGTCAACCTGAATCAGATCAATCGCTATGTAAGGGGAGAGGGAGGCTATGTCATTCTTTCCGATGGATCAAACGTGGACGTATCCCGACGCCGTAAAGAGGAATTCCTTTCCTTGCTTTCCGGGTTCTGATCATTTCCCGGTCGTACTCGCTTTTCAGTCAGCGATCCTTGAAATCCTGCCGTTTGTTCGACGGTGTTGTGATACTGCACCTTTCTGATCGATATTCATATCGACATCAGTAAACAACCAGCCAACCCTCCATTACTGATGGTTACTCGGGCTCAGGAACAACGCAGCAACAGTTCCACCGCCCTCGCGGTCCGAAGAAGTCCGCGCTTTATTCAGCCGGCCCGTTTACTGCTTTACGGGCCGGTTTTTAATATTCGAAAAAATCAGTCGTTCGTGAGCTTCGAAGTCACATGCCGTTGATGCGTCGCATCACGATCCCAACCATGAGCAGGATGACAATCAAAGCAAGGAAATAATTGAAAAAGCGTTGCGTACCCAGGTTCTTGCGCAAGTCGGCATTTCCGAGCAAGTTGCGGAAGACAACCTCCAGACGATGGAATGCCTGTTGGTTCTTCAGAATGTAATCGAAGGCACCGTACTTGACGGTATTGGCAGCGATCTCAGTGCTTTCCTGAGCGCTCAGGAAAACGACTTGTATGTCTTTGTAACGCTCTTTTAGTTTCTCCAGAATCTGTAATCCATTCATCGCAGTAGGATTCATGGAGTCAAGATGATAATCCAGGATAACCAGATCCGGTCTGGTTGACAGATCCGACAGCGCCTCTTCGCCTGACTTGAATACTTCTATCTGCGCAGAAGGGTATTTGGAGGAGATGAAATCACTTAACATTTCAGTCATGTGTCTGTCGTCTTCCACGATGGCAATGTGTAATCTTCTGGCTAATCCCATTGGTTATGGCGTTTTGTAGGTCAAACCTACGATGTAGCACTCACATTATCAATATCGTCTTCTACTTCCAATACGGTAGCGCCATCCTGAAAATAGACCAGGTATTTCCTGACGGAAGCATACCCCATCTCGGATAGCAACGATCCGTATTCGTTCAATTGGTTCTTGTGTTTTTCATCCGGCGCACCTGTTTTGAAGTCGACGATTACGGCTTGGTCTCCTTTGGTCAGCGTCCGGTCAGGTCTTAGTGTTTGCGCAGCTGGTGTCAGAATCTCCACTTCACGTCTGATCTCCCAATCCGTTTCAAAGAACGGGCGGATGGAAGGATGCTCGGATATTTCCAAGACGATCTTTTTCAATTGTTCTTTTTCGCTGTCGGGCAACAAGCCGTCAAAGGCAATTCTTTCCAAAGCTCCATCCACATCGTCCAGCGTCTTGATGGTGGCGAGCAGGTCGTGTACCAGCACTCCGTAGCGTGCTTTGTCCGTGCTTTTTTCGGCAAGCAGATCGGCAAGCTTCCTGGTCCTTGATGATACCCGGATTTTATCCTGCCAGCGATGTACCGGGTACTCTGTCAGCATATCGGAGCCGGTAGTGTGTGTTGCGGGCATATGATCCGCCGTCTTCTCTCCGCATCTGATCACACCATCAGGTTGTGCAACAATACCTGCGGCAGCGAGCGTTCGTTCGAGCAGATGATTCGTTCTGCTTACCTGTTCGTTTTTCTTTGCTGCCGCGCTCGTCGCTGGTGCGAATAGATATAATTCCTGTTCCGGGCGAGTAAATGCGACATACAACAGGTTGAGGTTGTCGATGATGCTGTTGGTCTGTTCCGTATTCCAGTCGGCATGGAAATAGGATTCGGAGAGTTCCTTGTTCGCTCGAATGCCCACTTTGCCAAGAGCGGAGTAGGGAGGCTCTGCACTCGAAAGCCAAACGATTTCGTTGGACTTGGGCAAGATGTCCCATCCTACGAAGGGCATGATGACAGCTGGAAACTGCAAGCCCTTGGAGCGGTGAATGGTCATGATGCGGATAGCGTCTTCGTTCTCAGGAATCACGACTGATTTTTCGCGTACTTTTTCATTCGAGTCCCACCACTGCAAAAAGGATTGCAAGCTGGCGTGTTGACGCGAGTTGAATTCCAATACGAGATCCTGGAACCTTTGGACAAATGCATCGGGAGGATCTCCCAATCTGAAAATACGGACAAGCTGTTCGCTGATTTCATATACAGGCATCTTGGCCAGCCCGGCCATGCTGCTAACGAATTCCGCAGGCATCTTGCTCTGAAAAACCGTTTCAGATTTACTTCCCGGTCCGCTACGATCATTCTTTTTGCCGCCTTTCCTCCATTTTAGTGATTGTTCGAAAAGCGTGTTCAGGTCGATGTGTTCACCACCTTGTGCAATCATGTAATAATGAAGCGCCTGACTTCGGGCTACCGCATTCCCTGGATCCGCAAGCAACCTGAATAGATTGATGATGAATCTGACTTTTGAAGATCCCTCTATCAGCAAGGAATCGGGAGAAATGACCTTGTTGATGCCGTTGTCAAATAGGAATTTCGCGACCTGGTTTCCTTCTTTCTTTTTTCTTACCAGGATCGTAATGTCACGGTAACGGTATCCGCGCGACAGAAGGTCTTGTATCGTTTCCAGAGTCAGTTGCAGTTCCGCTTTTTCTGAAGGTGATACTTTTTTCTCCTGTTCGATGAACCGTACCTCCACGTATCCTCCTTTACCGTTCTTTTCGGCAACCAGTTGCTCGACATCTTTTCCGTACGCTAATCGCAAGGTCGAAAGGTCGTTCAGGCCCTCGATCGTTGCGATCACATCGCATACCCGTTTGAAGATCGCATTGTTGAAATCGACAATCGCTTTCTTGCTGCGGTAGTTCGTTGACAAGGGA
>JBJTRB010000100.1:0-6995 GCA_046075925.1 Bacteroidota bacterium
GTTTTCAATTTATCGAACTCCTTGGGATAAGTGCCTTTGTAGGTCCCTTTGATTACATAGGCACGAGCATCGACCAACTGCTTTTCCATTTTACGCATGAGCAGGGAAAGCTCACTGGAGCCGTTAGGATTGATATCCTGAACAGGGACAAAGGCGGCGCTGAATGCGACTGCCGACACCAACAAAAGGAAAATACGGATCGTGTTATTCATTGTAGAGGAGCACTCCGCTTGCTTCGAATGTCAATTCCTTTTCAGCTTCAGTGATGGTGGCGATCTCTTCCTTGGACTTACCGGCATCTTCGGCATAGTGCCTGAGTTGCTCGACGGTTGTCACATCAATGAACGCGATGCCTTCCATGACCAGTCGCTTGCCTGAGCAATCCTTTGGAACAAAGAAGCCATAATCCTTGAAGTGGACCATCATGGTCTGGTCGTTACCCATATCCATTTTCATCCAACAACCTTTTTTCTGACAAACGGATTTAACGGTTCCTTCGACTTTGATTTTAAGGGTATCTCCCTCTTTCACCATACCGGGCAGGCGTTGCACGCTGATGGATTTATCTGCCGTAATCACTTCCCCGAAGGAGGTGGTCTTAGCGGTTTGGGCCTGAAGGCCGAAGGCCACAAAAAGGCCGAATACCAGTAGAAGAGCTTTTTTCATTTTGCCTGATTTTTTACGAAGATAGCAAACAGGCAAATACCAGGCCACTAAGGCCTTATAGGCTGAAGGAGTCGTATCTTTGAATCGTGAGACTTGCTATCGTAACCCTGGCATTGGCCATTCTTAAAAGCACCGTATCGGCAATGTATACCCATGATCCGCATTCCTTCGCTCAGCCCGATTCAGCCGTCATACGGCATGTCAAACTCGAGCTTACTGTCGACTTCAGTCAAAAAATACTCCGTGGGAATGCCGTGATAGGATATGAACGGTTGAAGGGAAACGAACTCGTACTCGATACACGCGATCTGATCATCGAAACTGTGACCGATGCAGAAAACGGTCGAGCATTGTCCTTCAGAATGGATCAACCTGTTCCTTTTTTAGGACAAGCATTACACATCGACTTGCCAGCAGAAAATCATCCTGTGCGGATCGCCTACTCCACCACTCCACAAGCGGCTGCCTTACAATGGCTGAACCCGAAACAAACAGCGGGTGGTCGTCAACCTTTCCTTTTCAGTCAGTCGCAAGCGATCCTGGCTCGGACGTGGGCTCCTGTACAGGACAGCCCTGGCATACGTTTCACGTACGACGCCACCCTGCATGTTCCACCCGGACTGATGGCGGTAATGAGCGCTGAGAATCCAGAACGTCGCGCAGCGGATGGCGTCTACCACTTTTCGATGCCACAGGCTATTCCTGCTTATCTGTTGTCCATTGCTGTAGGTGATTTCGATTTCAAACCCATTGATTCGCGCTGCGGTGTTTATGCGGAACCGGTGCTCATGGAAAAAGCGGCTTACGAGTTCGCTGATATGCCGAAGATGATCTCGGCTGCTGAAAACCTGTATGGCCCATACGCATGGGGACGCTACGATCTGATCGTACTTCCCCCCAGCTTCCCGTTCGGTGGAATGGAAAATCCACGTATCACGTTTGCAACGCCGACCATTATCGCCGGCGACCGTTCCCTGACATCGCTTGTCGCGCATGAACTGGCTCATTCCTGGAGCGGAAATCTGGTCACCAACGCCACATGGAATGACTTCTGGCTGAATGAAGGCTTCACGGTGTATTTTGAAAACAGGATCATGGAGTCGCTCTATGGAAAAGATTTCGCCGACATGCAGCGATTGCTGGGACAAAACGACTTGTTGGAATCGGTCAAGGACATGGGCGTTGATAATGCCGACACCCGACTGAAGTTATCCTTGGAAGGCCGCGATCCTGACGATGGCGTCACCGATATCGCCTATGAAAAAGGCAACAACCTGTTACTGGTCATCGAAGCCCATGTAGGTCGTGAGCGCTGGGACCGCTTTCTCGAACACTACTTTCAAGGACATGCTTTCCGGACGATGGATACCGAAGGCTTCCTCCAGGAACTGAGACAGCAGCTTTTTGCGCAAGACCAGCAAGGCTGGGATGCGCTGATGATCGATAAGTGGGTATACAGTACAGGACTACCTGAAAATTATGTGCGCATCCATTCTGCCCGATTCGAGAAGATAGACACAACGGCAGCGCTTTGGAAGCAGGGTGTGGAAATATCCCCTTCCCAAACTTCCGCTTGGAGTCCATTCGAATGGGTTCGCTTTCTTCAGCAACTGCCCTCGAATGCTGAAACGACCCGCTTGAAGAAGCTGGCTGAGACCTTCATGCTGTCGACAACCGGCAATAATGAAATCAAATTCCAATGGATGATGCTACGTCTGCGCAACCAGGACGAGTCGGTTTTCCCGCTGGTTTCAAAATTCTTGAATGAAGTGGGCCGTAGGAAATACGTGAAACCGTTGTTCGAAGAACTGGTGAGCTGGCCGGCAGGCAGAAAGCAGGCAGAAGTGATATTCAACCAATCAAAAGACAATTACCATGCGATTACCCGACAGACTGTCATCGATATTCTTGAAAAGCAGTAAGAAGAGCATCCTGATTTTATTGTCGGTTACTTCCATGCTCTACACCACACAATCCAGTGCACAGGAATATGCCACTGGCATTGGAATCCGGCTGGGGGCATGGAACAGAGGCATCACTGCCAAGCACAACTTCGGTGGACCCCATGCGGGAGAAGCAATCATCGCATTCGGCGGCAAGAGCTTCATGATCACCGGACTTTATGAGCATCATACCTCCTTTCCAGGAGCTGAAGGCCTGAGTTGGTTCTTCGGCGGCGGCGCGCACGTGGGTATTTACCAGGACGGTTACGATTATTTCTATTACAAATACAAAGGCAACCGTTATGTAGCAGTGGTCGACGGTGGTGATAGAAAAACAGGATTCGGCGCCGACTTCATTCTCGGGCTGGAGTACAAATTCCAAAAAGCACCTATCGCACTGTCATTGGACACCAAACCGTTTGTCGATTTCATCGGTGACTTCTACGGGTATTGGGATGTCGGGCTGACCTTCCGATTCACACTATAAAAACAAAAGAGGCTGTCGGATTCGACAGCCTCTTTCATTTCACGATTCAGCTGCTTAGTTCTTTACTGGTAGCAGCGAATAATCATTTCCAAATTCCAACATCTGACCGATGAAGTCTTTGGGGTATTCGACTTTCACATCGATGATCTTATCCCCATCCATGACCGGTACCAGTTTCGGCTGGATGAATCCCATGTATGGAGCTACATTCAATTTCTCATAACGGGTCCTGACCTCCTTGAGCAAGGCTTGATCTACCTTCACACCATAGTTCTCGACCAACGCCTTGCCCGCTTCGAAATCCCCTTCGGACTTAATGCGCTGGATCTCTTTCAACAACTGGCCGAACAACTGGCGCAGTTTTCCATAATCATTGATCACAAAAAAGGTCTTACCGTCGCGCACGGTTTTTTCAATGACTTTTTCCTGTGCACCCTTTTCGAAAGCCCACGAAGCATTGAGCTGACGGTTCCTCATGTGCGCCTCTTCGAGGTTGTCACCCATTTCAATGCGATTCAATTGGGTCATCATGCCGTTCATGATGTAATAATCGTATTGAGCTTTTCCTACTTCCAGACTCGGCATGACCCCGAGCTCGACCAATTTCGGATCCATGATGTAATACAACCCCACCAGATCGGCACGGGCCTCCTCGAGGACCCCGGCATAATTCTTCAAGGTCTCGTCGGTTGTGCCTACTCCTTTGTTGATCTGACCTGAAGCATGACCGATCACTTCGTGCATGTCGGTATGCAGTTCGCCGCTGAGCGGTCCATACTTGCGCATGCGTGCGATCATCTCTGCACTATGCCCGAACTCATCGATCATCGGACTGCGGCTGCGGTAATAGTTGTAGGAATTGACGATGTTCCCCAGCGATACCGACTTGGATCCATGCTCCTCGCGGATCCATTCGTTGTTGGGCAGGTTGATACCGATCGGTGTGGAAGGAGCCCCATCGCCGACTTCGCCGATCACGGTGATCACTTTGGCGGAGATGCCACGTACGTTCTTTTTCTTGTGCTCAGCCATGATCGGAGAGTTGTCTTCGAACCATTGCGCCTCTGCGGATATCGCAGCGATGCGTTTGGTCGCTTCCAGGTCTTTCATGGAAACGACACTTTCAAATGCACCTTTTTTCTGCATGGCATCCTGATAAACTTCAATGAATCCGTTGACAAAATCAAGTCTTGAGGAAGTATCGCCGACCCATGCGATGTTGTACACATCGAACTGACGAGCGTCGCCCGATTTATAAAAAGCCACTAACTCATCGATGACTTTTTTCTGCTGTGCGTTTTCAGCGACAGTCGATGCCTTCTCCAGCCAGAAGATGATCTTATCGATAGCCGGACCGTACATGCCACCGCTTTTCCAGACGCGCTCAACCAACTTTCCGTTCTCCTTCGTCAACTGCGTGTTGAATCCGATCTGCGATCGATTCGTCTTATCCGATTCCTTAAGGCCTTTGTAGTATTTCTCCACCTCAGCCTGCGTTACTTTGGAATAGAAATTATTGCAGGAAGCTGTTACTACATCCGTCGCGTTCAAATCCACCGTCTTTGGATCCACTTTGGGGTCGAAGAACAAGGGAAGTATGGTTTTCTTGAAATCAGCCAGCGAAGCTCCTTCCAGAGGCAACGATCCGGAATCAGAACCATCGAGTAAGGACTCGAAATAGTTCGACGGACAAGCAGGGATGAACTTGTCGGCGGAATAGTGATGGTGGTTGCCGTTAGCGAAGAAAAACCGTTTACAGTAAACCAAGAATGCATCCCAATCGGCGCCCTTGCGATCGCCTTTGAAGGTTTCGAGGATGCCTTCAATGGTTTTACGCATCAACAGTCCATGACGGTATTTCTGATCGTAGAAAATATCCCTTCCACACAAACCCGCCTGGGTCAGATAATAAGCCAGTTGCTTCTGTTGCAGCGATAACGAATCAAAGCCCTTCACTTCGTAGCGTAGCACCTGGATATCGGCGAATCGGTCCGCGATATAATCGAAAGAAGCGGTGTCTTTACTGTCAGAGGCCTGTTGTTCCTTTTTATTCGAACACGAAACAGCGAGCAGCGCTATGGCCGCCAGAGGAAAAATAAATCGTAATCTCATGGTTGGTGGATTGGTTATTGTTTGAATGAGGGTAGGAAACGGTTTATTTCAAACCGTATTTATCCATGTATTTTCTGTAAAGCTGTTTCTGTACGTCATCCAGGACAATGTGCCTTCCCTGGATGTAAGCCGACTCCACTACGCTTGATCGCATATCGAGGATGTCTCCGCTAGTGATGAGCAAGGTAGCATCCTTGCCTACTTCCAGTGTTCCGACACGATCAGAGACTCCCAGTAATTTCGCAGGAACGGAGGTGATCATGGCGACAGCATCTTCCTGAGGAACACCGTATGCGGCTGCGGTACCTGCCATGAACGGAAGATTGCGCTCCTGCCATGATCCATCAATGGAAATAGCACAGGTGACTCCTGCCTGATGCAACAGGAAGGGAAGCTTATACGGAAGATCGGTGTCGTCGTCTTCACGCGGAGGTAAGGCGTGGGTCTGTCCCATTACGACAGCAATGTTGTTTTGCTTCAACAATTCTGTGACACGCCATGCGTCAGTTCCCCCGACCAGCACCATCCTGATACCATACTTTTTGGCGAAGAGGACCGCCGCCTCGATTTCCTTCACGTAGCCACAATGGACGAAAAGTGTGCTTGAACCATCGAACAGTCCGCACATCGACTCGAAGCGCACATTTTTCTCGACAGGTGTGCGCTGCTTGCAATAGGCGGCCGCTTCGCTGAAAAACGATTCCAGCGCAGTGAGTTCGCGCTGCATGCGGACTCGCTGATTCTCTTCTTGCTCGGGATTTCCTGACTGCACCACATACATCCGTGGCCAATTCATATGAATGCCTATGTCGGTCTTGATAGCAGCGTCTTCCCAATTCCAGGCATCGAGCTGTACCACTGAAGAGCTGCCGGAAATCATTCCTCCGCGAGGAGACACCTCTGCTACGAGCACTCCGTTGCTGCGCACGGTGGGAATGATCTTGGAGTCCGTATTATAGGAAATGATGCTGCGCACATTCGGATTCATCTCGCCTACTTCAGACTCATCGCGGGTTGATCGCACCAGGTCGATTTCCGATAAACCGAGGAACGTGTTACAAGCAACCAGTCCGGGATAGGCATGTCGACCGCCACCGTCGACGATCTCTTTGTACGCGCCTTGCTGTAAGCGGATGGTGGTTGCGTCTGCGACCAGGGTGAGCTTACCGCCTTCGAAACCGATTGCAGCGTTTTCTATCGTCTTTCCATTACCCAGATGGGCCTTCACATTCATGATCAGGACCGATCCGGTTTGAGCAGGAACAGGAGCAGGATTCTGCGAGCGTGCTGCCGATGAAAAAAGCAAGAGTGCTATTAGGAGTGATGATATGGTCTTCATGAGAATGGTTGCGGTTTTCATTCGTAGGTCTTTACTTCCACTTCAAGACAATGCTTGAGCAGTTGTGGTTTCACTGTAGGCTTGATCACATTATCCCCTTTCGCTTTCACCTCGTTCATGCGCTGGATGAGTCGTGCTCTTTCTATACGCACCGTTTCCCGTAACTGACGGTCACGCTCACTGTCGAAATAAAGGATACCGTCGACATACGTCTGCAACGGCTTGGCGTAAATACTCATCGGATGAATGTTCCAAAGCACCAGATCAGCATCTTTGCCCGCCTTGATACTGCCGACCCGATCGTCGACTCGTAACATCTTGGCAGGATTCAACGTGACAAACTTCCAGGCTTCTTCTTCTGAAACACCTCCGTACTTGACCGCCTTGGCTGCCTCCTGATTGAGTCGACGTGCCATCTCCGCATCGTCCGAATTGAAACCGACATTCA
>JBJTRB010000101.1:0-6084 GCA_046075925.1 Bacteroidota bacterium
CGTCATGAAAAACAATGCCTCCCTCCGCCTCGCCAAAGCAGCCCTCGCCTGTGCGCTCTTCGGCACAATGTTCACCTCCTGTTCCAAGGAAGAGGAAATCAGCCCCCTCTCTGATGCGGCTGAACTGACCGGCCGCGACCAAACGGCTATCCTGACCGACGATGAGCGCCAGGAGCGTATCAACGGTGCCGTTCTGGATGACCGCGGATACTACCAGACGCTCAACAACGAACAAGGACGCCTCCTGCTCGGATCAGCCGGCGAGGTAACCGACGGCGACCGCCTCATCGTCAAGTGCACCAAGACCAAGTGCGCAGTCATCAAGGTTGCTGCTGGATTGGACACCAAGGACGGCTACACCGAGACCTACCACAACGAAGTTTCCAGGTCTATCGCTGGTGCCAACCAGATCACTGACGGCGACCGCTTCATCGTAAAGTGCAGCAAGTCGAAGTGCGACCTCATCAAGTTACCTGTCTACGAGGCTGGCATAGATGCAGAAGCCGGAATCGGTCCTCGCCACTTGCAGAGTTTGAACGACTTCGCCAAGTAATCCTCCAACATTAAACAACGCCCGGGATCCGTAAGTCCCGGGCGTTGTTCATTTCGTATAGGGAAGACAAGTGCCTTACGCGATCAGAATGGATTATATTTACCTCCGGTAAAACACTCATGGCAACAACAACCAAATCGAACTCCTCCAGTCGTCCTATCGGGATTTTTGATTCCGGCATCGGTGGATTGACCGTTGCCAATGCGATCAAAGAGGTCCTTCCGAATGAGTCGCTGGTCTACTTTGGAGATACTGCCCACCTGCCATACGGCGATAAATCGCCCGACTCCATCAAGTATTACAGTATCCGGATCGCGCAGTTCCTGCTGCAGCAGCAATGCAAGATGATCGTCATCGCCTGTAACACTGCTTCGGCCATGGCCTTTGAAACGGTGAAAGATTTTGTAGATGGAAAAGTGCCGGTTGTGAATGTGATTGATCCGGTAGTGGAGCACGTCGCGTCGTCAAAAAAAATCCACAAAGTGGGTGTGATAGGGACCAAGGGAACCATCCGCAGCGATATCTATGCCAAAAAACTGCATGCGCGTTCCAAGAAACTGGAAGTCGCATCGTTGGCAACTCCCCTGCTAGCGCCGATGATCGAAGAAGGGTTTTTCGATAACCGAATCAGCCGCACGGTCATCGCTTCGTACCTGGACAGTCGCAAGTTGGCAAAAATCGATGCCTTGATTCTTGCCTGCACACATTATCCGCTCATTAAAAAAGAAGTGGACGAATACTACCGATCATCCGTGGAGATCGTCGACTCTGCCGGTGTGGTTGCGGGTCACGTGAAAGACCTGCTGAAGCGATCCAAGTCGATGGCTCCTAAAAGGCGACCTACCCACCGCTTCTTCGTATCCGATTTCACCCGTTCCTTCGAAGAGAGCACCAAGTATTTTTTCAAGAAGGGCATTCATTTGGAGAAAAAAGATTTGTGGATGTGAGAGCGGTCGGCGGTCGGCGGTTGACGGTCGGTGTATTAGTGAACACTTTACTGATGAATGCAGCCCGTCCTTTTCGGACCAATCCTATCTTAGCCTACAACGGTCTCCACTTTTTCCAGTGATTCGACCGTTACGCTACAACAGCCGAATTCCTCATCCACTTTTCCTGTAATACGGTAACAACCTCGTCCACGTAGCGGGAATCTTGATACGACACCGGGAAAATGAGTCGTGTCGAAGTAGTTACCCTCACGATCGATGAACGTGCCGAACACCATGGTTTCACGTTTCACTGTCGACGTGTATTTGCTTGTGACGAGATATCCGACAATGGTGACTCTTCGACCGATTTGTCTGTACAGATCGGCTGCTAACAACATGTCCTGGCAAGTGACAGGAAGCTGTGCGAACGGTGAACTTAGCGGGAATCCAAGCAGCTCGATTTCATCCATCGCGTCGTCGTGAAGTCCTTCGTGAAGCACCGGCAATTCAAAAGCGGCTGAATCATCGACGAACAATTCCCTTCCGATGGTCGTGTGATGTTCCTCGCCCAGTACGACATGAAGATCCCACAGCAATTGCTTCTTTGTACGACCGGTAAACCGGAACGCACCGATACGCACGAGCAATCTCAGCTGGTCGATGGTGACGGCGACTCGCTGCGAGAAATCGTGCAAGCCGGCATACGCTCCGTTACGCTCCCGCTCCTCGACTATCCGCTCCGAAACCGTCTGCTCGAGTCCTGCGAGATGCACGAAGCCGAGCATCAGATCATCTCCTTGCAGATCGGTAAGATGACTGCTCCGGTTCACACACGGCGCATGTATCCGGGCGCCACACATGCGTGCTTCGTGCACATAGAACTCTGTGCGATAAAAACCGCCGAAGTTATTGATGACCCCCACCATGAACTCCTTCGGATAATGCGCTTTCAGATAAAGACTTTGGTAGCTCTCGACGGCATAAGATGCCGAATGGCCTTTTGAAAAAGAATAACCGGCGAAACTCTCGATCTGTCGCCACACCTCGGCGCTGACCGCCTCATCGTATCCGCGTTCACGGCAATTGCCGAAGAAACGATCGCGGATGCGGGCGAATTCTTCGCGAGAACGGAATTTGCCAGACATGCCTCTGCGTAACACATCCGATTCCGACAGCGACAATCCGGCGAAATGATGCGCCACTTTTATCACATCTTCCTGATACACCATGATGCCGTACGTCTCCTCCATCAACTCCTTCATGACCGGATGGATATACGTACGCCTGGACGGATCGTGTGTGCGGAGTATGTACTCACGCATCATACCCGACTTCGCGACACCAGGCCGGATGATGGAACTGGCAGCGACCAATTGTATGTAGCGATCGACACGCAACTTCTTCAGCAGCATCCGCATGGCAGGCGACTCGACATAAAAACATCCCATGCAGCGTCCTTCACGGATCAGCCTTCGCACTTCAGGATCTTCCTTGAACCGTTTCACGTCTCGGATGTCGATTTCAATACCATGATTGCGGCGCACCAGGTCGACGGTGTCACGTATGTGACCAAGACCGCGCTGACTGAGGATGTCGTATTTGTAAAGACCGATATCCTCCGCTTCGAGCATGCTGAACTGAGTCGTAGGAAACCCCTTGGGAGGCATGTTGGCCGCTGTATACCAGCTGATCGGTTTTTCGGAAATCAGGACACCGCCGGCATGAATGCTCAGATGACTGGGAAAGTCGGCTATACGCTGAGCGATACGCCGGATATCCTGCTTGACGCTGTCGTCGACCGGACGCGACAGCCGATGATCGACCATCGCGTCGATCTCGGCCTTGGGCAATCCGAACACTTTTCCCAACTCGCGCACGGCTGCCTTGAATTGAAAGGTGGAATAAGTGGCCAACAATGCCACGTGCTCGCGGCCGTGCCGATGGAAAATGTATCCGGTAACATCGTCGCGATCCTTCCACGAAAAATCGATATCGAAATCCGGAGGACTGGTGCGATACGGGTTGATGAAACGTTCGAAGTAGAGGTCGAGATCGACGGGATCCACATCGGTGATGTGCAGACAATACGCGACGATGCTGTTGGCGCCACTGCCGCGACCGACATAAAAATAGCCGCGATGACGTGCATAGCGCACGATATCCCAGTTGATCAGGAAGTAGGGAGCGAAACCGAGTTCTTCGATCATGCTCAGCTCTTTCTCCACTCGTTGCATGACCGACGATGCATTGCCGGGATAGCGCTGCTCAAGCCCTTTCATCGTCTCGCGCCGCAGCAACTCCCGATCCAATACGCGACTTCCGGAAAAGGTGCGCTTGTTCTTGCTTTCGCCGAAATCGAAAGCGATGCCGGAGGGCTCGATGAGACGGACGGCCTGGAGCAGCAACTCGGGAGCTTCGCGATACGCACGGGCCAGACGTTCGGGGGATGGCATCACCTCGTACCAGGCAGCCAACTCATTTTCTGCAATGCGACTGAGCAGCACGTTCCGGTCGATCGCCCGCAGTGTGCGATGCACTTGGCGATCGTCGTAGTGCCTGAATGTGACCGGCCACCAAGCGACAAAGCGATCGGAGAAACGCGACCAGCTTGAAATACGCACCTGCGCGAGTTGATCGGGTCGGACGCCGATGTAAAAAGGCAACTGCTGCTTACGCACCGACAAGCGGAGTCCATCGGTGATACGGGCGAGTGCCGATTCTTCGAACGGAACGACCCAGCTAACGTTGACTGTAAGAGGAGGTGCCTCTGGAATCCGTGGCTCGACTGCAGTGCCTTCGCGCAGGCATTCCGTAAGAAACACATTCAGCTCGTGGAATCCTTCGTTGTTGTGCGCTATACCGACATAGTGAAGTTGTCCGTGCGAACGGAATTCGACACCGACGACCGGCTCGACACCGAATTCAGGAGCGCGGCGTACGAAATCGATGACTCCGGAAGTGTTGTTGATATCCGTAAGCACCAGTTTACGGATGCCCTCACGCTGCGCATGACAAAGGAGTTCCTCGACCGACAACAGGCCGTAACGAAAACTGAAATACGTGTGGCAATTGAGCAACAAGGAACGGAAACAAAAGAATAGGATACAGTAGCAATGACTGCGATACGATCAATCGCATTGACTGTATTATAATCTCTTTTTCCGAAAAAGAAAAAAGAAGGTGAATGAAAGTTTATCGCTTCAGCAGCGAATGGATCGAAGCCCCGTATTCCGTATCGATTCGAAGTCGGTAAACGCCGGCCGGCAAAAAAGAAAGATCGATTACGCCATGATCAAGCGGCAGGTCTGATCGTTCCAAAAGCGTACGACCCAGCGGATCAGAAACAGTCAGTCGACCCGAACCGATGCCGGATGAAAAACGGACAAGTCCGTCGGTAGGGTTGGGAAAAATCCGAAGAGAAGCGTGAGGGGCATCCGATACCGAATTGACGACCGCATCATTGAGATAAATCGGAACCGTGATGGTGGACTGACCAACGATGGAGGTGGAATAAGTCAGCTGCGCATTGGCGGACGCTGAACTCAAGGGAGCAGCAAGGATACGCACAACGAGAGCTTCGCCTGGTTGCAAGGTGATAGAGGGAGTCCCTCCGACAAACGAATAAACAGCAGTTAAGGAAAGAGTGAAATTGGAAAGCTGCACCGTCTGGTTGCCCTTGTTGACGATGACATACGAATAAGTGGCGGTAGTACCAGCAGCTACGAATCCATACACGATCGTATCAACCGGCAGATCCAGGGATTGAACAAGCGGTGCGACCGACAAGGTGGCGACGGATTGAATCCGTTCGATGAATTGAGGATAGTCCACAAACGGATTCCGGTTGTGTTGATCGGTGAAAATATCATCGTTGCGGCGTCGCTCGATCGATCCGGGAGGAAATGCGGCATGCCAGTTACGCAACAACGCTTCCTGCGGTTGTACGAAACCCACGTAATCCTGATATCGCAAAACGAAGTAAAGCAACGAACGGGAAGCCTTTCCTTTCTGCGCATCACGGGGTTCGAAATACGATCCATCCGATTTCGAGCCTCCTCCTGACCAGACGATGTTGCCGTTGACGATGCCGAAAGGGTTGTTGCCACGTTGGTTGTTGGAGAGGTCGTCGCAGGCGTACAAGTGGTGAAGGTCAGAACGCATCGGCTCAAGCGAACTGAAAAAACTCTGCGGAAAGGTATGTTCGGTGTTGAAGGAAAAAGTGGTTTGACAATCGGTACGGTCCACGTAGCCTGCCGCTAATGCGCCGGTGTAACAGCTCTCGATGGTATTCTGGGTTGCACCCTGGCCATTGCGAGCCAAGTTGTCGATTTGCATGAACATGGAATCACGGGCGACCACATAACCGAGCGTGTCATAGTTGAGCGCGAGCAGTGTGTGAAATGCATTCTTGAGTGGCTCCTCCGCAAGGTCTTCCGTAGAGGAATAATAGCTGTTGGAAAAACGTCCCTGTCCGAGCAGATCGATACGCAGTGGTCCGCGCAAACCGTCATCTTCGATGATCAACTCGGAATTATGAAAGATGTTGTGTCGAGGTGAGAAGCGGATCCAGCAAGTGATCGAACCGCCAGAAGGGATGAAGAA
>JBJTRB010000102.1:0-2702 GCA_046075925.1 Bacteroidota bacterium
CCGAGCGTTCCGTCCACGAGTACCGTCAGGCCGAGTCATCTGTCTACAAGTTGGATCGTACCGGCACACCGGTATGTTGGTATCTAGGGAATGAATTGTTTCGAGCAGGCGATACGACCGAGTCGATGAAAATGCTCGAGCGCGCACGTGAGCTCAATCCTTATCATGCCAGGCTGTTGAACGATCTTGGGAGTGTCTATGAGAAGCGCGGTTATTACATCAGTGCCAAGGAGACGTATGAGCGCGCGCTGGCGTTAGTTCCCGGGATGGTGGAAACGCGACTTAATCTGGCAGCAGCTGAATATAATCATGCGAATCTGTCTGAGGCGTTTTCTGCTCTGAAGGAAATCAGAAACGAAAAACTATTGAAAGGGAAGGAACGGAAGATGTTCGATGAGTTCTCGCTGGTAATTGCGCGCCAGGTCGCATTGAATGACAGCACAGCTGAAACAGAAGGACAGTCACGGAATCGATTTCTGGAAAAAACATGGACCGACGCGGAGGTTAACACCTGTTTCAGCAGCTCATCGGACGTAGCAGGATTCTTATCCTGCATGCACCATCAATGACCGTGCGAGCGCTCGGCGATGAAGTGAATGACGGAAGAGTAAAGCATCGCGGCAGCAAGTGATTTAAAAACGATCTGCCACACCCGCTTGCGGTCTATGCGAGCATGCTGTTCGTCGCATACCTGTTCAAGATGACCCAGTTGTCGGAAATTATGGAGATTGAAGTAGCCGAAAAGGATGCAAAAACGGTAACGGATTTCGAAGTAAAGGACGATCAGACTGAAGGAGGTGAAGAGCAGCAGAAAAAACAGGATGATGGAATGCGACCAAAAAACGGCTGCGGTGGTCATGGCCAGGGTAATAGCCAGCGTGATTCGGAAAAACAACCGTCTCACACGGATCTCGGAAGGCCCGATATTACACATACCGGGTTCGTAAGAATCGTATTCGTGGCGATAAGGCATGTTGTGTTAACAAGGAATGATACTGAATGTTTAACCCTGAGCAGGTAAATCAATGCAAAAAGAGGAAAAATCGATGAATATTCTACCATTTCCGGGTGTGGATTGGCTTGAAGCGTCCTGGTTTGGGGTACTTGGGAGGGAGCCTCAAGCATGGTTTTTTGGCCATATTGGTCCGCAGACAAAAAAGAAATTAGGATGCAACCGGTAATGGATGTATCTTGCACCCAGTTCTAACAATCTTAATTACAATCATTTAATGGAAAAAGGAAAAGTAAAATTCTTCAACTCCGGAAAAGGCTTCGGCTTTATCTGTGACGAAAAGACCGGACAAGATGTCTTTGTTCACGTGACTGGTTTGAAGTGCGATGTCCGCGAAGGCGATATCGTAACCTATGAATTAACCCAGGGAAAAAAAGGAATGAACGCCGTTGAAGTAAAACTGGCGTAAACCATAAAAACCTAAGTTATGTTCAAAGCCCCTGTTTCAGGGGCTTTTTTCGTTTCTATACGTTGCTTGTTCGTTCGAAACGTGATTTTCTGGTAGCCGATAATGCAGCACTTCAAGAAATGTTCATGCAGCGACGTCCGGATGATTTTATTTTTGTAGAAGACAAAGAATGAAAAAATGAAAAACACAGCGCTTCTCGTATGTATGTTGCTCCCGTTCGGTTTGATGGCACAAACCGCACCTAAAACACAGTATCCAGCGATTCGTATTTCCGATACCCTCGTTACGAAAGACCCGTCAACGCCGGGACGTGCCCATTGGATCGTCATGTACTCGACCGGTTTCATGAAATGTCAGGGCGATATGTTAAACGGACAGCGGGAAGGAGTCTGGCGCGAGTACGTTGGCAACAACGGTTTGTTGTCTAAGTTGGAGGAATACAAGCGTGGTAAAAAGAACGGCGCAACCATCACAGTAGGATCGACCGGAATGGTGTTGATGGATGAGACGTATCAGAACGATACGCTCAACGGACTTCGTACCACCTACACGGAAACCGGAAGGGTGAAAGTGTCAGAAACCTTCCGCAAAGGCATCCTGGAAGGGAGTCGTAAATCTTATTATGACGACGGCAAATTGCAGCAGGATGTCTACTTCGTGAATGGAGAAATGGATGGTGTGTCGAAATGGTATCTGCAGTCTGGTGTGTTGACTGTACAATACACCTACAAGAAATGCGTCATGGATGGCCCTGCCAAACTCTACGACAGCAAGGGTCAGACTAAACAGGAAGGCGACTACGTCAACGACGCAGAGGATGGGCAGTGGAAAGAGTACACCGACGGCAAATTATCGAAGCTCATCGATTACAAGAACGGTACGGTCGTGAAGGAGACGCTGGTGAAGTAGGGGATTCATTCGGTGATGGCGAATGTGCATTCATCCAAGCCATGTTCCTTTAGACGGATAGTTGAGAAGCGCGTTAGCTTAATTACCAAGCAACTTGTCTTCAAAAAACAGGACAACCCAGCGTCACTCGACACCTGAGGACGGCAATCAATTCATTGAAGATTTCTTCGCTCTTCCCTACTGTTGAGAGCACTTCTTAGTTCAGGATCCCTTGCTCTTTTCTATTTTCCAATCCAGTTCCTTCTCGGCTGTTAGTGCAAGACTTATCACATCACCTTTCCCCACCTGACCAGAAATGATCATCTTGGAAATAGGTCGACGCAGTTGATTCCGGATAACGCCTTTGATCGGACGCGCGCCATACTTCGGGGT
>JBJTRB010000103.1:0-9487 GCA_046075925.1 Bacteroidota bacterium
AACCTTCCTTGGCGACAACGATCAATACTATCTGTTGTGCGCCGGATTCAACGTGACCTTGTTCGAAGCTCAAAGAATCAAAAATGAAATGGCCTCGAAAGGACTCAGTTGCTCCATCCAACGATATTGATCCGTCGACTAACGAACATATTTCTGTCGCAATTCGCGATAGGCAGGTTCGTTACGGAATCGCTTCAGGTTAGGATCCGAATCCAACAGATCGTAGTAATGGAAACCATTGGCAAATGATTTAGCCAACAGGTCCATGGAAAGGTTCGCATCATTGGTCGCATCTGCGATGGCACTTGCCTGTACGAATAAAACGACCGGATCATCGGAAGCGATTCCCTGTGCACGACGCAGAACAGGCGAATATTTGGCCGCTCCTTTACCACCGATCAGATAGCCGTAGGCCAACCAGGCAAGCGGCACGGCATCAGCAAGTGAAGTGTCCGATTTCAAGAGGGTGGCAAGCCGCTCAGTATGACGATCAAGCGATTCAGGACGATGCTGCTGGATGCCGGCAATGCAAGACCAAACAACTGACTCGCCGCAGTAGGAACAATTAAGCGTCGCTTGCTCCGCAAATCTTGCAGCTCGATCGGCATCGCCACGCAAGAGCATGACTTTACAGAGCGAAATGGCGGTTTCATAATCACCGGGAATAGCCTTTAGTGCTTCCTGAAGATCGCCCTCGGCCGCCTTTATGGCTCCCTCCTTGAATTCGGAAAGTCCAAGATATTTGGCAACCAGTCCGTTCACATTTCTCGATTCCGACTGGTAACGACGTGCCAGTGTTATCGACTTGGCATACATGCCTGCGCGATAATACGCCTCGACAGCAGCAGAAGCTATCGAGTCGGTAAACTTCCGCTCATTGCTCAGCTCGAAACAGGATCCGGCATACTGGTAGCGGTTCAGCAACATCGCCGACCTGCCGCAGGCAGCATAAGTTTTCCAATAATCCGGCAACAGCTCAATCTGCTTTTTATAGTCATTGATCGCCGACTCATGATTGCCTGCAGCGGCTTTGATCAAGCCACGCATGTAAAAGGCATGTTGAAAGGTCGAATCCTGTTGAATCAACTTGTTCAGGTCAGGCAAAGCACTTTCCGTTCTGCCCTTCTTGAGCAACGTATATCCTCTAAAGAACAAGGCATCCGGAACTTGAGCCAGCTCGTAAGAGCGACTGAAATACATGATCGCACTATCCAGATTTCCACCATCGAAAAAAACGATTCCTTTATCGAAGTCGACACGAGCAAGCGAAACTATTTCTTCGTAGAAAGGACCCTTGAATCCACAGGCAAGCGATTTTTGAAAATCCTTTCCTGCTGAGTTGTATAATCCTGCTTTAACCTGCGAGAAGACACGCAAGTAGGATAATTCATTGTCGCATGGGAACGAAACCAACCCCGCACCTGCAGTAGACGCTGCAGCATTGAATCGACCGATAGACAATTCAAGCCGTGACTTCCTGATATAGACCGACGGATCTTCGGTCTTTAGATCGACCGCCAACTGATAGTCTTTCAATGCACTCTCATTGTCCTGCAGATATTCGAACACATAACCGCGCAGCGCACGCAGATCCGGATTCCGTGGCTCGCTATTGACCATGGAAGTGACGATTTCAAGCGCTTCCAACTTGTTTCTCTTACGGTAAAGTCGGGTCTTCACAAGCAATACACGCGAGGGAAGATGTTCGTTTCGAGAAAACAACAGCGCTTCTTTGCAATACTCCGCTGCATCTTCCGCTTTCAAACTATCAAGATCAAAATACATCCTGGCAGACCAATAAGCTGCTTCTGCCACATACATCGAATCGACGGAAGAACCCGACTTGGATGGATTACGCACCAGACGGGTTGAATACTCCAAACCCAATTCATAGTCCCTTTGCTGCTCGATGATGGACATCTGATTGATGAACGGCATCAACTTGGCCAACTTGTCGCCAATCATACGCAGCTCATCATCCATTACTCCATAATTCACCGTGAGAGAATCGAATGCCAACTTGCACTTCTCGAAATTATGGTCTTTGAAATTCTTCGTGGTAATGGAACGAAGGCGTGAAATCCTCGCGGATCGCTCCTCCTCCATGCGTTTTTCGTCGGTCACTCGCCGAACGACAGCTTCGCATTTAACGATTCGTGCACGCACCGTTTCATTGGCAGGCTCCAAAACAAGTGCACGCTCGTACGCTTCCAACGCCTCATCCGGCTTACCTGCTCGCATCAACTCATCGCCACGTTCCAGTGCTTTATCCAATCGCCCCTGAACCAACTCCGACTCCTCCCTCTTCTTGGCCATGAGAAGCATCTTGCTTTCGGTCGAACGACCGGCTGCCTCCGTAAACGAAGTGAAGTCGTTTTTAGGGTCATTCAACTTGTAATCACTCGAAGCGAAACGGATGCCGTTCAAGTAAGGTACCCAGGCGGAATCGAATTCAACACGCACTTCTGCTAATCTGCGAACGGAAACAAAACGGTTACCATCCATATCCTTGTTGTTGAAATCACTTTCAAACAGGACATTATAATAGAAATACTCACGGCGTTTCAGGGAAGATACACCGACTATGTTGAAGTGTACTGATGGGTCTTGAGTCTTCGGATAAAGCAAGTTGAAGGATTCCAGATACCTCCTGGCATCCAGATCCTCCTTGACCGTATTCGACCAATCATCGAAATGCAAATCGTTCTCGATGACGACTTTCTCGGAGAAAAAAGATCGAGGCGTTTCTGAATCGAAAAAAAGGCGCGACTTGATCGTTTTGAAATCCAGCGGTTCAGCACCCTGATAGCTGATGATATTCAAGGCATCCTCCAGGTTCCGCAGCAAGTCAGGTATTCCTATGCTCCGCAGACTTTCATCGTCGTACTTTGTCATCGGGTACGACTTCTGGGCGTATGCCAATGTCGTCGAAAAGAGCACAAGCAAGAGCGATAAAATCCTATTTCGCAGGCAAGTCATCGGATGTTCAATTGCTTTGAAAGGTAATTTCTTTTCTGTGAGTCATCCGCCGGCATGAGCCGATTGATCAACCATCCCGAATTCCGTCCGCTACGGTCGAAGTAATCCACCTGCACAATCCATCCTGGAAGTTGCAATAGATGGTAAGAAATGGAATCCACCTGTAGGAATCGGATCTGACCACGGTCGACCCACTTGACCAAGGAATCCAGTTCAGAGGACCGTGCAGTACGAGCGTAATACGACCTGGTCATTCCCTTTCGAAACACATCATGAATGTTCATGAAATTGATGGAATGACTCATTGGATGCAGGAACTTGCCATCCTGTGTGACTGCGACTTTACGCGGCAGCGTATCCAAGTGTTCCAATGTGTCCTTGTGAAGCAAAAAAGGAGCTTTGACGCCCACCGCTACCCATCGATATCCGATGGAACCAGACTGTGTCACCAACACCTCGGCACGCATGATAAGATCCATGCGACGACGCTTATTACGGAATACCACGCGACTGTGAAGAACAGCATACCAATTGGGCTGACTGAACTCCAATTGTGGCGCAGTGGACGACTGAAAACGTTCAGCGAAACGGTTTACGTTTTCCGTCTCCCAATCCATACGTGACGTATTGAACAACGAATAAATGATGGTTTTCCGGTCGAATTTCATGTCCGGATAAGTAGTGGACACGTAATCGAAAAAGGGCGTCGTTGGCGAGAAGTTGAACCGGTCGAAAAAATCATCGATGGTCTGCACCGAAAAAGCAAAATCATCCGTCAAAGGATCGCTTTGCGCCTG
The DNA here is from genome assembly GCA_046075925.1 of Bacteroidota bacterium. GTDB lineage: Bacteria > Bacteroidota > Bacteroidia > AKYH767-A > 2013-40CM-41-45 > Pollutiaquabacter. Next base: position 3,777 of record JBJTRB010000103.1, read on the forward strand.
CTGTTGTGCTGCAACCGATTGCAGACAAAGCGCGAATGAAAGTACAAGAAAGAGCCGGAGGACGCTCACCGTTCTGTCTGGGTCACGCTGATATCACCAAGAAAGACATCCCAATTCTCCAATGACTCACCCTCCATGGCCTTCTGATAAGGCATGAGAGTGATAGTAACTGTCTTGGTGGTGACGTCCGAGTAAATCGGCTTGTTGTCTTTGTACCCTGTGAAAGTCTGCCTGAACCGGGCGATACCGTAATATTTGCCATCAGGACCTTTCCTAAAGGAGGAGACATAAGTGAACGATGCTCCCTCGATGACGACTTTGGTATAACTCAACATGCGGAGCCGGTTGAAATAGGTTCGAATGGGAAATCTTGACTTATCCGGACGCTTCAGACTGGAAACTTCCACTTGATGGTCCTCCCCATCGAACAACGCAACAGCGCTTTCAATGGTACTCATGGACGTATTCATCGGCGTAGAGCGATCAGAAATGATATTGAGGTATTCCGTGAGACGCTTCACTTTAGCAAGCCCTTTTGACTGGAAGGTGGCAAGGTCGGCAGACGAAAAGGATTTCCTTTCCGGTCTGACAGCAACCGCCTCATCAGCAATTGCTGCCGACGGGCTTTCAGTAGCAGGGCCCGTTGACTCAACAGCGGAAGCGGATTCACGGATGCTCTCCCTGTCTGCAGCAGACGCTGAGCTACCCGAGGTTGCTACCTGCGCTGTCTCTGAAACTGCTGCAGCTGCATTCTTTCCGATGAAGACTTCCAAACTGCTGATTACTTTTCCAACTGATGCGGAAGGAAAAAGACCATATGCAGTCCGAAAGTAGGCCAACGAAGAGTCGCATTCCTCGTGAAGTATGAATGCCACACCGGTAGTGATTGCCTGGGAATATTCCATACCCTGACCGAATCGTGAATCGAGTACTGGATTAAGATCAGAGGGATCCACGCCACAACTCGCATCCTGTGCCAAGGCGTGACCATTCAAAACCAGGATCATACTCAAGACCTGTATTGAAGATTTTACAGCTTTAAACATGCCATTCATCGTTAAAGTTCTATCGAATTGCAATTTACAGAATTGCACCAGTCCCGCCAAAACAGCATGGATGAAGGGATAGAGCGACTTACTGTATGCAGGATATCAGGAAAATGAGACTCGGATCATGTACCTACAGCGAAAGGATCATCTGAGTTTTCCGGGGCGAGGGGAGAAGATGCTGCTCCGTACATGGAAGAAATGAACTGCGCTTTCGCCTTCATCAAATCAACCAGACAATCCGGCTCCAGCACTTTGATGTGTTCCAGCCAACTCATGATCCAACCCACCAACTCGATGTTGATCGTGCTTTGAAATTCCATGATCCAGCTTTCACCGCTTCTTTTAAAAACCTGTGTAGCATGCCAACGCCGGTTTTTCAGAAAAAGTGCCGGTCCTTCACCCATCTCCAAGACGATTCTCCAGGTTTTCGGATCCGTGGTATCATGCACTCCGAAGCGCTCTTTCAGCAAACGATCCACCGAAACCATTTCATCCTCGATGCTGAAGCGCTCATTGATGATACGTTGAATACGCAGGGTGTCCAACTCCTGGACGTGCAATTCAGGTCCGGATTCCTCGATCAGCCAACCTGCCAGATGCAAAGTCCCTCTGTGATAAATCACTTTAATGGGACGGAATTTTCGTTCTACGACCGATTTGTGATCAAAGAAGGAAATGACCAGGATACGCTGGTTAGCAATGGCCCAGAGTATATCCTTCAACCGATTGTAATGCTCACGGACGTATTCGAATTCTCCCCACCCGGAATGCTGCATGGCATTGGTAGGAATCCATTGTCGGATACCGGCCGCCGTCTGTTCGGAGATGCCGCTTCCGAAAAGATCTTCCAGCGTGTTACCACTCAGCGAACGCAGCCAAGGCGGCTTGAGGAACTCTGTCGTGTAGGACTGAAAGAAGAGGTCCTCGCGATGACTTGTAGGATCGGTTGATACCAGGATCCACGTGGCCTTGTTGAACTCACCGACATAACGCTTCAAACTGAAGCGGCCCGCCTTGAATGACTTCTCCAACTCGATAAGATCCCTGTAAAGGGTACGCTGAGAAACGTTAAATCCATCTTGAACCAGCTTCTCATGCAACGAAGGAATGGTTTCAGGACCGATATTCAAGTGATCCAATATGGAAAGAACACGTTTCAATTGCATGTTGAGCAGTAGATCTGGGTGAACAGGAATTCCAATGACTTGTCACCAAATGACAAACATAGGCGTGATTTTCAAAACTACGCAAAAGCGATAAAAATGAAAAAAGCCCAGGAATCAGATGATATCTTGATTAATGGGCCTTTTTTTGTAAAAATCGCCCACTGCGAAGAGGCGATAATGGAGCAAAACGAAGATAATTTTATCCGAACCAAGTTTAACTGAATTGCATTGATGATTGTCATCTAGTGTCAACCCTACTTCATAGGATTGCGTAGCCAGCCGAATAGGGTTACCGGCCAACTCCAGGCGCCATCGATGAACCGGAACCAAGGATTGGTTCATGAAGGTGCAGGGGATAAAAAGGAAGACAAGTTTCAACCGTTGAGACTTTTAGAACAGCGTAAACACAACTACCCCGTTAACAAAATGAAGAGTTCAATTTCGGATTCAGCTTTCATGCCGGACGCAGAGCCGGGATAATTTCCGTTCTTTGATTTAGTTATAGTTTTTGTGTTACCCGTTTTACTCGTCTTCATAGGCATGGCCGCTTTTGGTTACAGCAATGTTTGCTGGAAACCGATCATTAAAGAGGTCGATACGACTTCAGCGCTATTCATCCGAAGTCTTGTCAGCGTATCGCTACTGCTTTTCATCAGCCTTATCGTGAAGTTTTCACCCGAGAATGGGTTTACGCAATCGCTCTCCTGGAACAAAACTGCAGCATTTGATAAATGGTTGCTCAGCGGAACATCCGTAGTACTCAGCCTCGCCGGACTGTGGTTATTCATCGAATCCATGCATCATTCCGATGCGGGAGTTTCCGGTGTGGTAGTCTGTTGCTCCAGCATCTTAAGTGCTATCACTGGCTGGTGGTGGCGGGATGAGACTTTTCCTCTTTCGACGATCATGGCATTCGTATTGGCAACCGTAGGAGTCATGCTATTGGACGACTGGAAATCCTGGAGCAAACCCTCTGTAAAAGGCATCCTGTTATCGCTTGGCGGTGCATTTTTTTGGGCCATCAGTAATCTGGGATTCAAAGAAGGAACGGACAACCTTGGAGTCTTACCCTTTTCATTGCTGCAGGAGTCCATCGTAGTCGTACTGTCAGGCTCAGGATTCGCTTATCGATTTTTCAGTCAAAGAAAGTCTCGAAGGCTGGTGACTTTGGGAAACCAGCACCGACCCTTAGCCATCATCAGTCTCCTCACCGTTGCCGGAGTGCTCTGCTGCAATTTGGGTTTGAATCAATTACCGATCGCCTTGTTTTCGCTGTTAGTGCTCGTACAGCCGGTGACAACGCTGATGTCTGCTCGGTTCTTACTCAAAGAACGGCTGACCAACAGACAATGGTTGGGCGTCTTATTCATTTTTTGCGGAATTTTCATCGGTTTATCGGCCCATTGATCCTATTCGCTCGGATTGAGTACTTTTGGGCATGCTTTCGACCCAGTTGATCAACATCATCGCTTTCGTTGCCACCTATTGTGTCATGGAAGGGGTGGCCTGGACCACCCACAAATACGTCATGCATGGATTTTTATGGTCATTGCATGAAAGCCACCATCGTCCGCGCCATGGACGATTTGAGAAAAACGATTTCTTCTTCTTGTTCTACGCCTCATTGGCGATGATCCTGATGTATTTCGGCTGGGAAAATCTCGACTATCGCTTTTGGATGGGTATCGGAGTGACAGCATACGGATTCACCTACTTCATCCTGCACGATGTATTCATCCATCGTCGCGGAAAGTGGCTGGACAAACTGGATTCCCGTTATTTCCGCGCCATGAGAAAAGCCCATAAGGTCCATCACAAGAACATGGGCAAAGAAGACTGCGAAGAATTCGGCCTGTTACTTTTCAAAAAAGAGCATTACCACCATACCGGCTCCTGAACTTTACCCTTGGTAAGACGTTCTGTTAATCACAACGTCGTACATCATGTCTAAAAAAGTCCTCATCATCGGCTCCGGACTTGGAGCTTTGTCTACCGCATTGCGGCTGTCTACACGCGGCTACCAAGTCGAAATCGTGGAGAAACACCACCGTGCGGGCGGCCGACTCAACCTGCTCCAAAAGGACGGATTCACCTTCGATGTAGGCCCTTCTTTTTTCAGCATGAGCTACGAGTTCACCGAGCTCTTCAAGGACTGCGGCGTTGCCACTCCGCTGGAACTTGAAGAGTTGGATCCAGTCTACTCGGTGCAATTCGCTAACCGATCCAAACCCTTCTACATCTACAAGGATTTCGCGCGCCTTGCCAAAGAATTCGATGGGCTGGAAACCGATTTCGAAAACAAACTCAGACGTTACATCGATACGGCTAAGATGATCTTCCATGACACGGAAGACATTGTCATTCGCAGGAATTTCAGTTCCAAACTCGATTACCTCTATCAACTCACCAAGGTGCCATGGAAGCACGCCCCGATGATGTTCCGCTCCATGTGGAAAGAGCTCGATGGCATCTTCACTTCCGAAGAAGCGAAAGTGATCTTCTCCCTGGTCGCCTTCTTCCTTGGCTCCACTCCTTTCCAGACGCCTGCCGTTTATAGTCTGCTCAATTACACCGAACTCGAGCACGATGGTTACTGGAACGTGAAGGGCGGCATGTACAAGATCGTGGAAGAGCTGCTGAAGTTGCTTGAAGCACGCGGCGTGAAGATCCATTATGGCGTCGAGATCGTCGAAGCACAGCGGACAGAAGGGAAAGTCACCGCCTTCATCGACCGACAAGGAAACAAATGGAGTGCCGATCTTTTTGTCTGCAACAGTGATGCTGCCGCTTTCCGTGGTACGGTACTTAAGCGTCCGCGATTCAATATCGATCGTCTCGACAAAATGGATTGGACGCTTTCCCCCTTCACGATTTACCTTGGCGTGAAAGGAAAAGTCGATAACCTGATTCATCACAATTATTTTCTGGGAAGCAACTTCAAACAATACGCTGACACCATTTTCAAAACATCTGTCTCTCCAGAGAAGCCCTACTATTACGTCAACGTAAGCAGCAAATCCAATCCACGCTCCGCTCCCGAGGGTTGTGAGAACATCTTCATACTCTGTCCAGTACCCGACCTCCGATTCAAACCGGACTGGAGCGATGCTGAACGGCTTACAGACACCATCCTGGATGATCTTTCCCGTCGCACAGGCTTCGACTTCAAAGGCAACCGGGTGACGCAAACCATCATGACACCGGTGGAGTGGAAAGACACCTTCAATCTCTATCGCGGAAGCGGATTGGGCCTTGCTCACGGCCTCAACCAAGTGGGAGGCTTCAGGCCTTCCAATAAGGACGAGGAATTCGGCAACCTCTACTATGTGGGCGCGAGCACCACACCTGGCACCGGATTGCCGATGGTCGTCATCAGCTCACGACTGGCAGTCGATCGTATCACCAAAGAACATGGACTTATACACGCAGACATCGTATAAGCTAAGCAAGACGATCACCCGCGATTACAGCACGTCTTTTTCGCTGGGCATCCACA
>JBJTRB010000104.1:0-23228 GCA_046075925.1 Bacteroidota bacterium
CACCGAACTTCCCTTCCGCCATCGCCTGCTACCGCAACGATTTTTCCGTATCAGCCGGCCTGCAGTTCACCTTGGTCGATCCGGAAATCGATGAAGCCTTCAGTACGCAGAACTTCCCCATTTTCGCTTCGGGTGTATTGATTCCATCCTTTGATGATATCGACGGCGATGGTGATATGGACATTCTCGGATACAATTCCATTCCGGATGGCCGTGTGATCCTGCATAAGAACCTGTCCATGGAGACCTACGGTGTGTGCGACTCCCTTAAGTTCTCCTACGCCGACGCCTGCTGGGGCGCATTCGCGACACAGATAGGCGGATCCAACGTGGTGGGTTGCTTCAATTGTTTTTGCAGGATGTCAGGACAGATACCCTCCAATGATGCGTACTCCTACGAGGAAGCCAAGCGCGACGATACGGTATTCAGCCTGTTCTCCATCGACCTGGACGGTGACACTGCAAGGGAGTTGCTAATAGGCGACATATCCGCCATGACATCCTTGATGGTGCACAATGGCGGAACTGCCTCTGTCGCCTTGATGGACTACGACGATGCCAGTTTTCCTTCCAACGACGTGCCGGCAGTTTTCAATGGATTCCATTACCACGCTTACATCGATCTGAACAACGATGGCCTGAGAGATCTGATCGTCTCTCCGAATGAATACGAAAACCGTAGATGCATCTGGGTGTATGAAAATTCAGGTACGCCGACAACTCCGGTTTTCCATCTGCATACCACCACCTTTTTGCAGGAACTCATGGTCGATGTGGGAGAGAATGCCATCCCCCGATTATTCGATTACGATTCGGACGGTTTGAAGGACATCATCCTTGCCGGATCGGTTTATGATTCGACCACTTCGGCTTATCGTAATTCACTTTTCTTCTATAGGAATACCGGTACCGCTTCGAATCCATCGTATGAACTCGTCGACGATGACATCGCAAACATCAGTACGCTGTCCTTCCTTTCCACCATTGCGCCGACATTCGCCGATCTGGATGGAGACGGCGATCAGGATATGCTGCTCGGTACCGAGGATGGAAAGCTCCAGTATTTTGCCAACTCATCCGGAGCAGGCAATCCGTGCAATTTCCAATTGATCATTCCCAATTACATGGGCATCGATGTGGGCAACAACAATATCCCACAACTCTTCGATATCGATCGCGATGGAAAGCCTGATCTGGTGGCCGGAGAAAAAAACGGATTCATCAATTTCTATAAGAACATCGGAACCGCTGCCACCGCACAGTTCTCCAACATTCCTACGGAAGACACGTTGGGTCGCATCGTGTTACAGGTGCCCGGTTTCACCGATGGATATACAGTTCCGTTCCTGTATGACAGTGCTGGTGTTACGCGTCTTGCTGTATCGAATATGAACGGCAATGTCTATTTCTATGGTAATATCGATGGTAATATCCTGGGAACCTACACGCGGATCGACTCGTTGTACGATACAACTGAATCGAGTCGTTTCCGATTCAATGTGTCAGTAGGAGGAGGCGACATGAACGGCGACGGTTTGTGCGACTTGCTGATCGGTCAGTCAACCGGCGGCATCCAAGCCTGGTTTCAAGGCACGTTTTCATCCGGTATTACCTCCTACGAAACTTCTTTACCATCCTTCGTGCTCTTCCCTAATCCGGTCAGTGATCAACTGACCCTGCAACTCAATGAGTCGGCTGTGGCGCACGGATGCAAGGTTTCACTGCACGATCTGCTGGGTAAGGAGATGAAAAGTGTCGAGGCAGATGCATCGAAAGTTAGAATCGATGTTTCCGAATTGCCCGCCGGAATCTACTTGGTAAGGTTAAGCGGGCCGGGTGTCAACATGACCAGTAAGATTCAAAAAGTCCGCTGAAGTCTCAGCGTTTTTCAGGTACAAACCTCATCGCTCCGGAATTGAGGCAGTAGCGTAAACCTGTCGGCGGCGGTCCATCGTTAAAGACATGGCCAAGGTGAGCACCGCATCGACCACACGTGATTTCGGTTCGAATCATCCCGTGGCTTTTGTCGAGTGTCTCTTTTACGTTTTCTTTCTTGACCGCTTGAAAAAAACTTGGCCAACCGCATCCGCTTTCGAATTTGGTGTCAGAAATGAATAGCGGTAATCCGCAGCAGACACAGTCGTATCGTCCCGTCTCGTGGTTGTTCCAAAACTCACCTGTAAAGGCGCGTTCGGTTCCTTTTTCCTGAGTTATATACCATTGGTCTGGCGTGAGTCGTTGCTTGAGTTCTTCTTTGGATGGAATACTGTCCTGATTCATGGTGATTGACTGTTCTGTTGGTTGTTTCATTTCCGGCTGACAAGCAGGCGAGGTGATCGCGGCGCAAAGGAACGCGAGGATGCTGAGACTACACTGTTTCATCTTGACTGAACGTTTTTGAGCTGCTGATATTCTGCTCTGCCAAGAACAAATTCAGCGGTCGATAGTTCAATGCATCGATTTCAAATACGCATACACGGATTCGGCAGTCTCTTTGCATTGGACGCGCAATTCAGGTATCGCTGTGCTTTCCCAAAAAGTTCCTTTCAGCAGACTGCCAAGTGCGTAAATGCCGGCAACGGGTTCCTGATCTTTTCCCATCGGATGTCCAAGATGATTGGCTTGGATGCCCATGCCGAGCGGATCAGGACGAATGATGTGTTCTTTCAGTAAGGACTCATACAAGGGATCCTTGCAGGCAGCGATATCGGTAGAAGGTCCGGTGCAGTTGATGACCAAAGCGGCCGACAGTTCACTAACGAGGCCGGTTTTTCGTTCTTTGATGGTTACCAGACAGCCGTCCTTTTCCTCGTGTACATCCAAAATCCTTCCGGCAAGGATGGTGAAACTGCCTTGTGTAATTTGTTCCCTGAGCTGCTCGTGTTGCTCTGGAGGTAGTCGGTGACGTGCAAGTCCCCACAAATGACGAAGGTGCGTTAGGAAGCGACGCTTGTCCGATTCAGTCAACGATGTCCAGATCGAACGGGTGAGTGGTCGCACAGCATCCACTACCGCTTCGCCAGTGATGCCTTTCTCACGTACGATCCGAATGTGCTTGCGAAAGAGGGCGAACAGGTCATCGAGCCGGTAGGGCGGATGCAACTCATCTTTGATCGCTGAAATCGACTGGTATTTACGGTGAGGTAATATTTCAAAACCTTTGGGTGAGACAGCCACGATCCGGCCGTTGAAACCGCCTTCGCGCAAGGTAATCATCACATCCACCATGGTAAGTCCCGTGCCGACGATGAGTACCGTTTTTTGGTCTGCGGGGACCACTGCGCTGTCGAACGACCATGGGTCACTCACATAGTGTGTACTTTTCTGAAAGCTCGCCGGAATCCCTTTCGGTTTGGAAGGAAGCATGTTGCCGGTTGCAAGTACAACGCAATCCACGGCGTGGTTGCTGTCAATGGTCGTCAACCCGAATCCGTTTTTCAGCGGCTTTACAGATAGTACACGTCGATGAATGATTTTCACCTTCGTGCTTCCGTGCTCTTGTCGGAGCGTTTTGGCTATTTCCGAAAGGTATTCGCCATACCATTTCCTGGGTGCGAACATACGATCGGCATTCTCTGTTGACATTCCCGCTTTTTCCAAGCGGGCTACGAGCCAGTCAGCGAAGTGCTCAGGTGCTTCCGGAAAAGCGCTCATGTTGCGTGCTTCGACATTCAGCACATGCAAGTCGCTGCTACCGGAGTAGGCCGGACCTTTTCCGAGTTCTCCATCCGTGAACAACAGGATCTCGCAAGGAGCTCCGGCAGCTGCCTTGACAAGTTGGACGGCAGTCATCATGCCGCAGAATCCGCCGCCGACGATCGCCACTTGCTTGTTGTTGTCGTTCATGTTTGAAGTGAATTTCAAGGGTGAAAAAAAGACCCCGTCAACGAACGGGGTCTTGTATTGTCAGAGGAAGATCACTGCTTCACCGAAGCACGGATGATGTTCAGCGCCCCTCCGGCTTTGAACCACTCGATCTGGTTGCTGTTGTAGGTGTGATTGACTTTGATCGAATCACTGCTGCCGTCCGAATGGTTGATCACCAGCGTAAGTGGCGAGCCAGGAGCGAAGGAGGTGAGTCCTTTCAAATCGAAGGTGTCATCTTCGCGGATAAGATCGTAATCGGATGGATTGGCGAAAGTCAATGCCAGCATGCCTTGCTTCTTGAGATTGGTCTCGTGGATCCTGGCGAATGATTTCACCAATACGGCACGTACGCCGAGGTGTCGTGGTTCCATGGCCGCGTGTTCACGGCTGGAGCCTTCACCGTAATTCTCATCACCCACTACAATGGAGCCGATGCCTGCGGCTTTGTATGCCCGCTGTACAGCAGGTACTTCGCCATAGGAGCCGTCCAGTTGATTCTTGACGGAGTTGGCCGCATCGTTGTAAGCGTTGGTAGCTCCGGTGAGCATGTTGTTGCTGATGTTATCTAAGTGGCCGCGGAACTTCAACCATTTTCCGGCTGGAGAAATGTGGTCGGTGGTGCATTTGCCTTTTGCTTTGATCAGCAGTCGCAGGTCGTGGAGGTCGGTGCCTTCCCACGCACTGAACGGATCGAGTAATTGGAGGCGGTTGCTGGCAGCTTCCACTTTCACTTGTACGGATGAACCGTCAGCAGCAGGAGCCTGGTAACCATTGTCAGCTACATCAAAACCCTTTACAGGTAACTCTTCTCCACTGGGTGGATCCAGTCGCACCGCTTGTCCGGCGTTATTCATCAAGGTGTCGGTCATCGGGTTGAAACCGAGGTCGCCGGCAAGAGCCAATGCAGTGACGATTTCAGGCGATGCAACGAAAGCAAAGGTGTTCGGATTACTGTCCTGACGCGCTTTGAAGTTGCGGTTGAACGAATGGATGATCGTATTCTTTTCCTGCTTCTCGGCACCGGTTCTGGCCCACATGCCGATACAAGGTCCGCAAGCATTCGCGAAGACCTTACCGCCGATTTTTTCAAAGGTGTCGATGAATCCGTCGCGCTCGATGGTGTATCGGACCAGTTCCGAGCCAGGGGTGATGGTGAACTCAGCACGAGGCGACAAGTGCTTGTCGACTGCCTGGCTGGCGAGAGACGCTGCACGGCTGATGTCTTCGTAGGAGGAGTTGGTGCAGGAGCCGATCAGACCGACTTCCACTTTCAATGGCCATCCGTTCGCGATTGCGGTCTCGCGCATCTTGCTGATAGGTGTAGCCAGATCGGGAGAGAAAGGACCATTGATATGCGGTTCGAGGGAAGAGAGGTCGATGTCGATCACCTGATCGAAATACTGCTCGGGCTGAGCATACACTTCAGCATCGCCGGTGAGGTGTTCACGAATGGCATTGGCCATTTCCGCGACCTCTGTGCGTCCTGTCGAGCGTAGGTAGCGCTCCATGCTTGGGTCGTATCCGAAGGTGGACGTGGTGGCACCGATTTCGGCGCCCATGTTACAGATGGTGCCTTTACCTGTGCAGCTCATGGCAGTAGCGCCTTCGCCGAAGTATTCGACAATGGCTCCTGTTCCGCCTTTCACGGTCAGGAGTCCGGCCACCTTGAGGATGACGTCCTTCGGACTGGTCCAGCCGCTTAGTTGGCCGCGCAAACGCACGCCGATGAGCTTAGGCCATTTGAGTTCCCACGGCAGACCTGCCATGACGTCGCAGGCATCAGCACCGCCTACGCCGATGGCGACCATGCCGAGGCCTCCGGCATTCACCGTATGGGAGTCGGTCCCGATCATCATGCCACCGGGGAAGGCGTAATTCTCCAATACTACCTGGTGGATGATACCGGCGCCCGGCTTCCAGAAACCGATACCGTACTTGTTGGAGACCGAACTAAGGAAATCGTACACCTCTTCGTTCTCTTTTTCCGCTACTGCGAGATCCTGTTCACTTCCCGTTTTGGCGGTGATGAGGTGGTCGCAATGAACAGTCGAAGGAACCGCGACTTTAGGTCGACCGGCCTGCATGAATTGGAGCAGCGCCATCTGGGCGGTTGCATCCTGCATGGCGACACGGTCCGGATGGAAATCGACGTACGATTTTCCGCGCTCGTACACATGCGCAGGAGTCCCTTCCGCAAGGTGGGAATAGAGGATCTTTTCTGTAAGGGTAAGTGGTCTGCCGGCCAATCGGCGAGCGGTTTCGATCCGACCCGGCATGCGGGAATACGTTTCGCGGATCATTTCAAGGTCAAAAGCCATGTTTTTTGCGTTTTCGGGAGGCCAAAGTTAGCACTTTTCAAGGGTTAAGGAATCAGGATGTCATCCATTCGAATTATCGCGGTATTTCTTACAAGCGATACCGTTGGCCTGATTTTTTGCAATCTGTGGAGTAGGGCGGTGGTATCATGCCGGAACTATGAGTCAGATAACCTTCAAGCATTCGACAATCCATCGTTTTGCGGGACAATTCCTGCGAAATCCGGGATTTCAAAAAGCCTGGCAATACGCAGTGGTGTTGATGTTCTATATCGGATTGTTCTTCCTGGTCAGTTTTTTCAGCAAAGCAATGCCGGGCTTCGACAAGGTCACGCAAGTGAAAAGCGCAACGGCTGGCAGTCCCCGTTAATTATCTAAATACTTGAAAAACAGTGTAAAAGAGGTTTGACCGATCCACCTGTGGATTGGCTGGAAGGATTGTAAATTTCACGTCTTATCCTATCTTTGCACGCTCCTAAAAAATAACCACGATTTTTATCAAAATTCCCATCCATGCAAAGTAAAGGTGCTATCAAACTGTTCGCGGTCCTTTTGGCTCTCGTCTGCCTCTATCAGTTGTCTTTTTCGCTGATTACGCGAGGCGTAGAGCAAGATGCCCGCGAGGCAGCCAACGGAGATATGGCCAAGGAACGAGCCTACCTCGATTCCATGAACTCGGTCGCTGTTTATCCGGTTATCGGTCTGACGTACAAGAAGTGCAAAGAGAACGAGTTGAACATGGGTCTCGACCTCAAAGGTGGCATGAACGTCACCCTTGAAGTTTCCCTTGTCGACCTCGTTCGCTCTATGGCCAACAACAGCAACGACGCCACGTTCAACAAGGCGCTTGCGAACGCGGTCGCTGCACAGTCGAAGAGTCAGAAAGATTTCGTCTCCCTGTTCGTCGATGAATTCCAGGCGCTTGATCCGAACGCCAAGTTGGCTGCGATTTTCGCCACCAAGGAATTGTCTGACCGTATCAACTTCAACTCTTCCAACCAGGAAGTGAAGACGGTGATCCAGACCGAGGCGAATGCTGCTTTCGACCGTACTTACCAGATCATCAAGACCCGTATCGACAAGTTCGGTGTCACTCAGCCGAACGTACAGAAACTCGGCAACGGACGCATCCTGGTCGAACTTCCTGGCATCAAGGAGCCTGAGCGTGTACGTAAACTCCTTCAGGGAACTGCCAAGCTGGAGTTTTGGGAGACCTATGACAACATGGACATCTATCCTAAGTTGGAAGATGCCAATACGGTGTTGAAGTCGCTGGTTACCGCCATGCCTTCCACGGATTCTGTCGCGCTTGATTCGATGGCGGTACGGAACGATACGATCAAGTCTGCCGATGCGACTGCTGATACTGCAGCCAAATCTCTGACCCAGCAGTTGGCAAGCAATCAGACCGATACAGCTAAGAAAGACACCTCCGCTGCTCAGAAGACGTTTGAAGATTTCGCACGCGAAAATCCGCTCTTCGGCGTTCTGACTCCTTCCATCAACCAGAATGCGCAAGGTCAATCCGAACTCCGCAAAGGTCCGGTCATCGGAGCTGCTCTCGTGAAAGACACCGCCAAGATCAATGCGTACTTCGCAATGGATCAGGTGCGTTCCAAATTCCCCAAGGATTTCAAGCCACTCTGGTCGGTAAAACCGATCGACAAAGAAGGTCGTGTACTGCAGCTGGTCGCTATCCGCACCCCGGCCCGCGATCAGCAGGCACCACTGGACGGCTCAGCCGTGGTGGATGCTCGTAAGCAAAAAGGTCAGTTCTCCGACAATTGGGAGATCGGCATGAGCATGAACGCTGAAGGTGCCCGCACCTGGAAGCGCATCACCCGTGATAACGTCGGCAAATCAGTCGCCATCGTGCTCGACGACTATGTTTACTCGTACCCCGTGGTACAAGGTGAAATCGCAGGAGGAAGCTCCAGCATCACCGGACAGTTCAGTCTGGAAGAGGCTGATGACTTGGCCAACATCCTCAAAGTCGGTAAGCTCCCTGCACCTGCGCGCATCGTCGAAGACACCGTGGTGGGTCCTACGCTGGGTAAAGAAGCCATCAGCTCCGGTCTGCTTTCTTTCATCATCGCACTCATCCTGGTGCTGCTGTTCATGGTCTCTTATTACAGCAATGCCGGATTGGTCGCTGACATCGCACTCTTTGCGAACGTCTTCTTCATCATGGGTATTCTCGCTTCACTCGGAGCCGTTCTCACGCTGCCTGGTATCGCCGGTATCGTATTGACGATCGGTCTTTCCGTCGACGCGAACATCCTCATCTTCGAACGCGTACGTGAAGAGATGGCCTTGGGCAAAGGCGGACGCCTCGCCATTTCCGACGGTTTCAAGCACGCGTACTCTTCGATCATCGACTCGAACGTGACCACTTTGATCCTCGGTATCATCCTGTACACCTTCGGTTCCGGTCCGATCCAGGGTTTTGCTACCACGTTGATCATCGGTATTCTTTCCTCGTTGTTCTGTGCCATCTTCATCACCCGATTGATTTTCGATTGGATGACCGATCGCAACAAGGAGATCCGTTTCTGGAACAACTTCTCCAAGGGCATGTTCAAGAACATCAATATCAACTTCGTCGATCGTCGTAAGAGCTATTACCTCATCTCTTCCCTGATCATCGCTGGTGGTATCGCAGCCTTCGCCATGAAGGGTTTGAACTTCGGTGTCGACTTCAAAGGAGGCCGTACCTATGTCGTTCGTTTCGACAAGCAAGTGTCCACCGTCGACGTCATCGACGCACTAAAAGGACCTTTCACCAAATCACCTGAGGTGAAGACCTTCGGCGACAATAACCAGGTCAAGATCACCACGACGTACCTCATCGACGATCCGGGTGCTGATGCAGAGGCACGTGTATCCGAAAAGCTGAACGAAGGTCTCTCTTCCTTGTCCGGAAATCAATACCAGGTACTCAGCACGCAGAAGGTCGGTCCTACTGTGGCAGACGATATCAAGTCATCGGCTGTTTGGTCGATCCTGATTTCCTGCGCTTTGATGTTCATCTACATCTTCATCCGCTTCAAGCGCTGGCAGTATGGCCTCGGTGCCGTTGCCGCTCTGTTGCACGATGCGTTGGTCGTACTCGCTTTCTTCGCCATCTTCAACGGCGTATTGCCCTTCTCGCTCGAGATCGACCAGGCGTTCATCGCAGCTATCTTGACGGTTATGGGTTATTCGATGACTGACACCGTCGTGGTGTTCGACCGTATCCGCGAGTTCGTCGGAGTGCATCACCATGCCAATGACCAGAAGAAGGTCATCAACGATGCTCTGAACTCCACGTTGAGCCGTACCATCAACACCTCATTGACCATCTTCTTCGTACTGTTGGCCATCTTCATCTTCGGCGGAGAAGTCATCCGTGGATTCACCTTCGCCTTGTTGATCGGTATCGTCATCGGTACCTACTCTTCGATTTGTATCGCGACTCCGATCGTAATCGATTTCCAGAAGCTCGGAAAGAAGAAATGATCTTCTAGTATTTCCTGAAAAAGGCCGTCAGATAACCTGGCGGCCTTTTTCATGTTCACGGGTGGAAACGCTATCTTTACATCACTAAAATTGCTTCTGTCATGCCTGCTAACATCCTGCTTTTCCTGAATCTCGGCGGCGGTGAGGTGTTCCTCATCCTGCTGGTGGTTTTGCTTTTCTTCGGATCCAAACGTATTCCGGAGTTGGCGCGCGGTCTTGGTAAAGGCATGCGTGAATTCAAGGATGCCATGAGCGGCATCGAACAGGAAGTGAGAGATGCTGGCAAAGCGGAAAAGCAGCCCACCCAGCCTGAGCAACCGAAGAAGCTCGACGAGGCCTGATCCGCTATCCGATTATTTCCTTTTCTTGAAATGCGCCTTGACCGTTTCCAGGTCGAAGCAGTTGAACGTCATTTGTTTTTCCAAGCCACCTTTTCGCGCCACGCAAACACCGTAGTGCATATCGTGGTATCCTTCTTTGCGGTGCGCATCCGGATTGATGCTGATCATGACTCCTTTTTCCAAAGCATAAGGGATGTAGCGCCAGTCAAGATCCAGACGGTAAGGGTTGGCATTCAATTCCATCACGACGCCGTTCGCTGCGCAAGCATCGATCACTTTCTCCATGTCGAGCGGATAGCCTTCCCTGGCCAGTAACAATCTGCCGGTAGGATGTCCCAGAATAGTGGTGCGTGGATGTTCTACGGCCTTGATGATTCTGTTGGTCGCTTTCTCCTTGTCCATCCGCAACACCGAATGGATGGACGCGACTATGAAGTCGAAGCTCGCAAGCACATCGTCAGCATAGTCCAACGATCCGTCGATGAGGATGTCCGACTCTATTCCTTTGAAAATATGAAAGGGAGCCAGGCGTGCATTCAGCCGGTCGATTTCCTCGTGTTGCTTCAGGATGCGATCCGGTTTGAGTCCGTTGGCATAAAATGCGCTTTGACTGTGATCGCAGATGCCCAGGTAATCGAATCCCATGCTCTTGCAGTAGTTCGCCATTTCCTCAAGAGTATGCATGCCGTCACTGTACGTGCTGTGGTTGTGCAACGTCCCTTTCAGGTCGACATACTCGACGGCGATGGGTAAGACTCCTTTCTGAAGCCAGCGATCTTCGAACATTCCTTCACGGAATTCTGGCTCTAAATAGGGGAGTCCGACCGATGCATAGATCGCAGTCTCGTTGGTGCCGGTCCACGTCGCTTCAGGACGATTGGTTTTCAGCCAGTCAAGATGCTGTTGGCTGGCGGTGGTGTGAAAGAGGATTTCTTCGAAGCGCTCCCGACTTGCTTTGATGATTTCGACAGGTATACCTTCATTGGATAAAAAGCGGAGGCGATCTTCGGTCGATTTCACTTCCGCTTGTCCTTCCAGATAATCCGAGATGTGTTGCGAAAGGTGGTCCCATTGCTCATCGGTAGCGATCAATTCGCCCGATTCCAGCACTTCGCATTTGCGGCGCAGCGAACCTGTGAAGGAGATCTTTTCGGCTACCTGCTTTTCTTCCAGATACTGTAGCAGCCGGGTAGCTTCCAGTTCAACCGTGGCATAATGGAATTTCCCTTCGTTGGAAATGGCGTATTCGATGGCCTGTCGCACCTGCTCCTGCGTCTTGGCTCCGAATCCCTTCAGCTCGACGAGCCGGTTTTCATTGCAGGCATAGAGCAGTTCGCCCACTGATTCGATGCCAAGTTCTTTCCAAAGTGATCGGACTTTTTTAGGGCCGATTCCTTTGATGGATAGCATCTCGATGACCCCTTTGGGGGTTCGCGCGAACAGTTCTTCCAAATCGCTGAACGTGCCTTGTTGATTCAGTGAAATTATTTTGGCAGCGGTACTTTTTCCGATCCCCTCCATGGAGGAAAGTTCCGATTCAGACAGAGCCGAAAGCAATTCGGTCGACTTGTCGATCTTGAAGGAGGCGTTCTGCAAGGAGCGCACTTTGAAAGGATTCTCATCGTGTAGCTCCATCAGCTGGGATGCCAGCCGGAAGGCTCTAGAAAGCTCCTTGTTGGAAAGCATGGTGCTCATCGTATGTTGATGCCGAATGGCATACGTACGAGAATGCCTTGTTGCTCCTGTGTTTCCTTGATGGACTCGTAGTAGCGATAGTCCTCACCCAGACTGCTGCGAAGCAGCCAGGTTTCAGCGCCTTCAGACAAGTCTTCCATCAGTAATTCGAATACTTCTTTCTGACGTGGCATTTCCACGGTACGATAATTTTCCAGCTTGGCCATTTTTGCAGCCATGGAAACCGCATCCGAGAGATTGCCAAGGCGGTCGACCAAACCGATTCCGATGGCATCCGCGCCCGTCCAAACGCGTCCCTGGCCGATACTGTCCACAGCTGATTTCTGCATGCTTCTGCCTTCGGCTACATGTGAGATGAACACATCGTAGGTCGATTCGATGTCCATTTGCATCATCTCGTGTTCATCCATCCTCATTGGCCGGGTTGGAGATCCGAAGTCGGCATAGTGAGCCGTATTCACCGTATCGAAGGTGATGCCCAGTTTTTCATTGAACATTTTCTTTCCATTGAATGAAAGTCCGAACACACCGATGGAACCGGTGAGTGTGTTGGGTTGTGCCAGAATCGAATCGGCTGCACAGGCGATATAGTATCCGCCGGATGCGGCATAATCTCCCATCGAGGCGACCAACGGTTTTGCTTTTTTAGCCTGGACGACTTCCCGCCAGATCACATCGGAAGCCAACGCGCTGCCACCCGGAGAGTTGATGCGCAAAACGATGGCTTTCACCGAGCTGTCGAGACGGGCTTTGCGTAACTCGGCTGCGGTGGTCAGACTGCCTATCGTCCGATCGTTCCCTTTGCCACTTTTGATATCGCCATTGGCGTAGATGATGGCGATCTTGTCGGAAGAGTAGGAGCGCTCGGATTTCACATACGCGTTATCGTAACTGTTGATTCCTAACAGCACTTCCTTTCCTGGTTTTTCCCAGCCACATTTTTTACCGAGCAAATCCAGAAACTCATCGTATTGACACACCTTATCGATTAAGCCGGAGCTGAGGGCTCCACTTGCATTTCGTGCAACAAAACTGTCAGCAACAGCTTGAAGCCGATCGACATCGATCTTTCGAGTCGTAGAAATTCCACTGAGGTAACGTTGCCAGATACTACCCGCCAACTTTTCCAGTTGCAGTCGGTTTTCCGGACTCATTTTTTCCAATAAAAACGGTTCGACTGCGCTCTTGAATTTACCGTGACGAGTTATCTCCGGCTCGATTCCCAGCTTCTCCATCGCACCTTTGAAAAACATCAACTCCAGGCCTATTCCTCTGAAATCGATTCCGCCTTCCGGTTGCAGGCAGACCATGTCGGCCGTCGATGCCAGGTAATAGGCGCTCTGTCCATAATACTCACCGTAAGCATAAATGAACTTGCCGGTCTTCCGAAATTCGAGCAGTGCGTTTCGAATCTCTTCAATGGTTGCTGCTCCTGCAGGTACGCCGGACAAGTGGAGAAAAATCCCTTTGATGCGATTGTCTCTGCCTGCTTTGTCGATGTTTTTCAGGATGTCGTTCAGCCCCAAACGCTTCACAGAGGAAAGGTCATTGAAGTTCAATCCTTCCAGCGGATTCTTGCTGGTACGTTCCGGTATTTCCTGGTCAAGGGTCAGCTCCAGAACAGAGTCGTCTTTCACCGTGGTTTCAGGCGAACTGCCCAAAGTGGCTACCAAAGCGGATAAAAGGACGACCACGAATACGATCAACAGAATGCTTCCCAGGATGAATCCAACGGCAGAAGCAAGTACATTTTTAAAGAAGTCTTTCATGATTATCAAGTTCATGGTAAATGTACGATGACAGGATGAATTACCTTTGCCTGGCATATGCAACAACGGTTCATTTTCCTGCTGGGATCCAATGTAGGCGATCGGCCTGCCCAACTGGCAGCAGCTCAAGAAGGCTTGGTCCGCCTGGTCGGCCCTATAGATAAGCAATCCTCGATTTACGAAACCGCCGCTTGGGGGAAAACCGATCAGGATCCCTTTCTCAATCAGATCGTTTCAGGAACCACTTTGTTGGACCCGGAATCGGTCATGAAAGCCGCCTTACAGGTCGAAACAGAGATGGGAAGGACCAGAAGCAGGAAGTGGGAGCCCAGGACCATCGATATCGATCTGTTGTTTTTGGAACAAGTGGTCATGCATTCGGACCTGTTGGTCTTGCCTCATCCGATGCTGCACCAGCGGAAATTCACCCTTGCACCTTTGTGTGATATTTTTCCCGAATTTCGGCATCCGGTGCTGGGTAAGACCATGAAGGAACTGCTGGAAGAACTTTCAGATCCGCTCGAGGTCAAACCGTATCGACCATGACTGTGAACCATCCGTTACGTTACGACTATCTAGTCATCGAAGGGAACATCGGCACTGGCAAGACTTCCCTTGCCACTCGTTTGGCTCAAGAGGTCGGATCGAAGCTGGTGCTGGAGCGTTTCGCCGACAATCCGTTCCTTCCGAAGTTTTACGAAAATCAGGCGCGGTATGCGTTTCCTCTGGAATTGTCCTTCCTGGCCGATCGCTTCCAACAACTCAATGATGAGTTGCGTCCTCGTGAGCTCTTTACACGTAACACCGTCGCGGATTATATCCTGAGCAAGTCACTCGTTTTCGCTCAGGTCACCTTGAAAGAGGACGAGTTTCAATTGTATCATCGTTTGTTCCATATCATCCATGCGCAACTGCCCAAGCCCGACTTGCTTGTGTACCTGCACAAGGATGTAAGTCGCTTGCAGCAGAACATCCGTAAGCGAGGCCGGGATTATGAGCAGAACATTTCGGATGATTACCTGGTGAATATCGAGCGTGGATACTGGGATTATTTCCGGCAATTGAGCGGTCAGCGGATTTTAGTGATCGATACCAACGACGTCGACTTCGTCAACAGTGAAGAGGATTACAAGTGGGTGAGAAGTCTGCTGGATAAGGATTATCCGATCGGATTGAACAGGATTTCCAGGCATCCGGATGCTATCACCACTTGATTGTACGATTAATTTCACACCGAACATGATACTACATCGGAAGAGTAAGCAGCTGTTGCAACGGGTCTCTCTTTGCTTGTTGTTTTTATCGATCAGTTCCATGACCACGGCTGAAACTCCGGACTCGATCCCTGTTCGACGTTGGGAGTTGCATGCACTAATCGGTCATACGGTGTCCTACACCGATCTCTCCGAGAACCGTTTTGCCAAAGACGGCGGATGGGCGATCGCCATGGGAGCCACCGCTTGGATAAAGCCGTGGTTAGGTGTTTCGGCCGACGTGTTGAGTGGAAGACTCAATGGAGACGGGAGCGCTTTGGGCTCCAATTCAAAATACTATTACAAGAGCGATCTGAATGCCGAGCTGACGGTATCATCTGTTTTTCAATACGGCGAGCTCGTCCGGACCAATGGCACCTTCCGCCTGGCTGCTTTTGCAACTGCAGGATTCGGCTGGGTGAATTGCTCACCGGAAGTGTATAAGCAGAATCTTCAAGGCTCCGCGAATTATTTCATCGATAACTCTGCAGGTGTAGTCGACAATCAAGTCGATTACAGGGGCCGATTTCATCTCGTGCTACCGGTAGGTTTCGGATTGAAGGCGCGCTTCACCGAACGCACATCTTTTCAGTTGGCCGGTACCTACAGGATCTGTTTTTCAGACGAGGTGAATGGATATTCTCAAAAGGGCAGTAAGGACGATGGCTATCTGATCATTAATGCTGGAGTAGCCGTACAACTTGGTAAACAGGGTTCCGTCCTGCAGTGGACTTCAGCGAAGCGAACCGCCAAGTGATAAGCGGTTAATAAGGTTATTACGATAGCTGGTTCATTTTGTGCATACGAAATGGTGGTGCCACAACACCACACCAGCGCATACGGAGATATTGATGGAATGCTTGGTTCCGAACTGGGGAATTTCAAGACACTCATCTACAAGGTCCATCACTTCTTCAGAAACCCCATCGATTTCATGGCCGAAAATAAAGGCGATGCGCTCCTCTTTTTGAGCCTGTAATTTATCCAACGGATAATTGCCTTCCGCCTGTTCCACCGCAATGGTGCGATATCCTTCTTTTTTCAAGGCGGAGATTGCCTCTCCGGGTGTAGGATAATATTCCCAGGCAACAGTTTCTTCAGCTCCCAACGCCGTCTTGTGTATGTCGCGGTGCGGCGGAGTGGCTGTAATTCCGGTTAAAATCAGTCGGGAACACCGAAAGGCATCTGCACTCCTGAATACCGATCCGATGTTGTTGAGACTCCGCACATTGTCCAGTACCACCACCACCGGCGACTTGCCGGTACTGCGGAACTCTTCGGGGGAAAGGCGCCCCAATTCGACGTTTCGTATCTTTCGCATTCTTGGTAAATTAGAGGCAAAGAAGCGAAATCTTGATCAAAGAGGAAACGAAAGGTGCAGTGGTGGAGACACCGCTAATGAAGCAGTATTACGGGATCAAGGCCAAATACCCTGATGCGTTACTGCTTTTCCGCGTTGGCGATTTTTACGAAACCTTCGGCGAGGATGCAGTGAAAACGGCATCCATTGTCGGTATCGTATTGACACGTCGTGCCAATGGTGCGGCTTCCTTCGTGGAGTTAGCCGGATTTCCGCACCATGCCTTGGATACCTATCTGCCCAAGCTGGTCAGAGCGGGCATGCGCGTCGCCATCTGCGATCAGCTGGAGGATCCCAAGACCACAAAAAAAATCGTTCGACGCGGTGTCACGGAATTCGTCACGCCGGGAGTATCCTATAACGATAAGATCCTCGACCATAAGAGGAATAATTTTCTTGCGGCCATCCATCCAGGTGACGGACACATCGGTATCTCCTTGCTTGATATTTCTACCGGTGAGTTCTATGCGGCCCAGGGAGATGAAGCATATGTGGAAAGAGTGCTTCAGGGTTTTCAGCCTGCCGAGGTCGTATTTTCCCGCACTCATAAGAAAGAGTTGCAGGAGCGCTACGAAGGTCGCTATCATCACTACGCAGTGGATGAGTGGGTCTTCCAGACAGATTATTGCCAGGAGCTCTTGCTACGCCATTTCGGTGTCCACTCGCTCAAGGGTTTCGGAATCGATGGAATGACAGAAGCCATCATCGCTGCCGGCGCTGCTTTGCATTATGTTTCCGATACGCGTCAAGACCAACTGGCCCACATCACATCGTTGAAACGACTGGAGGAGGAACGATACATATGGCTCGATCGCTTCACCGTGCGAAACCTCGAACTGGTAGGATCTGCCAATGAGAATGCTGTCACCCTGGTTGATGTGCTGGATAATACCGTAACACCCATGGGCGGTCGTTTGCTGCGCCGCTGGGTACTGTTACCCCTGAAAGACATAGAAGCCATTCGCGAGCGTTCAGAAACGGTCCGGTATTTCATGCAGGATACGGCCTTAGCCGGTAAGCTTTCCGAGCATCTGCGTCAAGTGGGCGATTTGGAGCGTCTGGTTTCCAGGGTGGCACTGGGAAAGGTCAATCCGCGCGACATTCTCCAGCTTGCCCGCTCGCTGGAAATGACCGAGTCGATCAAGAAAGAGATGGAGTCGTCTGGCAATCGAATGCTTTCTGAAAAAGCCTCCTTGCTTCATCCATGTCCATCCATACGCGAGCGGATTCAAAATACCCTCGACCCGGATGCTCCTGCCATGGTGAACAAAGGTGGTGTGATCAAATCCGGCATCGACGCTTCATTGGATGAATTGCGTGAGATAGCGCGTAACGGTAAGGAGGTACTCCTGCGGATTCAACAGCGTGAGTCGGAACGTACCGGTATTCCTTCATTGAAAGTCGGGTTCAACAATGTATTCGGTTATTACATCGAGGTGACCCATACGCACAAGGAAAAAGTCCCGAGCGAGTGGATGCGCAAGCAGACACTCACCAATGCGGAACGTTACATCACGGCCGAACTCAAAGAGTACGAAGAAAAGATACTGGGAGCGGAGGAACGGATTCTCGCCATCGAAGAGAAGCTGTTCGCAGCACTCACCGCTTCCCTCATCGAACAGGTGCCCGTCATGCAGGCCAATGCGAATGCGCTTGCCTCCATCGATGTGCTGCTTTCCTTCGCCGATGTGGCAGCCACGAACGGATATGTCTGTCCGGAAATGAATGACTCCAGGATTCTTGACATCAAGGCCGGCCGACATCCCGTGATCGAACGTCGACTGCCTCCCGGCGAGAAGTTCGTTGCCAATGATATCTACCTTGATCCGGACAGCCAGCAGATCCTCATGATCACCGGACCGAACATGTCAGGTAAGTCAGCATTGCTTCGTCAGGCTGCACTGATCGTTTTGATGGCTCAAGTGGGTAGTTTTGTTCCGGCGGCATCCGCCCGCATCGGAATCGTGGACAAGGTCTTTACCCGCGTCGGAGCATCGGACAATATCTCTTCTGGCGAGTCCACCTTCATGGTCGAGATGAATGAAACGGCCAGTATCCTGCACAACCTTTCCGACCGTAGCTTGGTGCTGTTGGACGAAATCGGTCGAGGTACCTCCACGTACGATGGCATCAGCATCGCGTGGTCCATTGCAGAATTCCTGCACGAGCATCCGAACGCCCGCGCCAAGACACTGTTCGCAACCCATTATCACGAGTTGAATGCCATGGCTTCCACCATGCCTCGTATTCATAATTTCCATGTATCGGTCCACGAGACCGAATCAAAGGTGATTTTCCTGCGCAAGTTGCAGCCCGGTGGTAGCGAACACAGTTTCGGCATCCATGTAGCACGTATGGCCGGAATACCATCCAAAGTGGTGCGAAGGGCAGAAGAGGTGCTCAAGCAATTGGAGTCGACCCGTGATCAGGGTCAGGACGAGAAGAAGAAAATCGATACCAAGGCGATCGCAAAAGGGGAGCCTCAGTTGAGTATTTTCCAGCTGGATGATCCGGTATTGGAACAGGTTCGAGAACAGATCCTGGCCACGGATATCGACCACCTGACGCCCCTACAGGCGCTCAACCTGCTGCACGACATCCGTAAGCTGATCGGTGGCAAGTGATTTGGGCTGATTTTCAGCTATTTTTTTTGATAAATCATTCAAAAAGGGCTTTCAGGGTTGATTTTTCGTCTCTCATGATGTACTTTTGTCTTCCTGTTTGCCGCAAAGGCGGCAGAGATTAAGCGGAAGTAGCTCATTTGGTAGAGCATCACCTTGCCAAGGTGAGGGTGGCCGGTTCGAGCCCGGTCTTCCGCTCTTCACTAAAACATCCCTCGCAACATTGCGGGGGATTTTTTTTGCTCACGTCTTAATCGTTCAAAGCAATCAACAATCCTTGAAACGCACGTCCACAACCTCTACCTTTGCCGCGTTCCTGCCCGGATGGTGGAACTGGTAGACACGAGGGACTTAAAATCCCTTGGCCATTGCGGCCGTGCAGGTTCGATTCCTGTTCCGGGTACAATCCTGATCACTGGGATACTTTTTTCATTCATTTCACGAATCAATGCCGACTATCCACATCAACGCGCCAAGCGGCGCATTCGCTGAGACAGTGCTTTTCCCTGGCGACCCGCTGCGGGCCAAATTCATTGCCGAAAATTTTCTGGCAGGCGCAGTGCTGGTGAACGACATTCGGAACATGTTCGGATTCACCGGAACCTACAAGGGTAAAAGGGTTTCCGTCATGGGCTCCGGAATGGGCATTCCTTCCTGCATGATTTACGCAAAGGAACTCATCACCGAGTACGGCGTCAAGAACATCATCCGCATAGGTACGGCAGGCGGTTTGAAGGGCACCAAGGTCAAAGACATCGTTGTCGCACTTTCTGCCAGTACGGACTCCAATGTTAACCGGTCCAGGATGATGGGATACGATTTCGCTCCTTGCGCTGATTTCGAACTTGCCCGCAGGGCGGTCGATTCGGCGCGTAACAAAGGGTTGAATGCCCTCACGGGAAATATATTCTCGGCCGATTACTTTTATCACCCTCAGCCTGTCATTTACGACCAGATGGAGCGGATGGGCGTGTTGTGTGTGGAAATGGAAGCGGCAGGTCTGTATGGTGTCGCAGCCGAGTTCGGTGCGTGTGCATTGGCTATCCTGACCATCAGCTATCATATCCGCACCGGCGAGGCGATGTCGGCGGAGGAGCGTCAGACCGGTCTCAGGCAAATGGTCGAGGTGGCGCTTGAAACAGCCATCGGCTGAACGCCACTTCAAGTTTCATAACGGCCTATCAGCAGCAGCTGTAATCGAATTATCTCAGCCTTACGATTTTCCCTGTACCGTAATAGTTGCCATTCATGATCCGCAGCATATAGATGCCTGCCGGAAGCTCTGAAAGATCAAGCGTGTACCATTCCGAACCGGAAGCAGAAGCAGGCACTTGATATGCTTTTCCACTGGCATCTTGGAGCGTGATGTTGTCGCCAATCGATACGCCTTTGTCCAAATGAAGTCTTGCCTGGTTTCCGGCAGGGTTAGGAATGATGGCGATTCCTGCCGGGCGAAGGTTGTTGCTTACAGAGGTAATGACGGTCGGCACGCAGTTGTTCTGCAAGGAGGTCACAGTGCCCTCGCCCGATTCATTCATGATCGCCTTGACGGAGTTGATGCAGATAGCGGTATCGGTAAAGGCGCTGTAAAAGATGCGAATCAGCGGCTGTGGAGCAATGGAGCGGGGAATCGTAGAATCATTCACTGTCATGGCGAAAAATTCGCACGTGGCCTGACGATATCTCAAATCGACCGGAGAAACGCCAGGATCGGTGAGACTCATGTAAGAGGATACGTTGATTCCATGCATGGAAAACTGGTATCCTTTCACGCCGGATCTGGGGTTAAGCAGGCCTATGTCGACTGATCCGTTCACCGGATCGTAACCGATGATGCTCAGTTGAGTCGAGTCAAGCGGATTGGTGATATTGCGTGGGAAGCGACAGTGGTTGTGGGATCCGCCGCCAGGAATATAGGTGCTTCCATAGATGCACCAGTTCATCTGTGCCGCATCGAAAATGTCAAGCGATCCGTCGGCATTCAAGTCGTTGCAAGAAGTCGCACTGAAACCAGCTTGGATCTGATCCAGGTAGGTGTCCACTTCGGCAACAGTAAGCGAGGCGTCTCCATTCACATCGCCAAAAACAGCTGGGCCTCCACATACGCCGTTGCAATCTGTTTCGGCAGTGCCTCCGGGCAGTCCGTTACAATCTACGAAAGGCGTACAGTTGGGAAGTATCGTGTAAGAAGGTACGCCGCTAGCATTATGCGAAATATGGATGCAGATCTGCAGGGCATTGTTCAGGTAATTGGTTTCATACCGGTTGAGGGCGTCAGGAAGGTGTTGTGAGTTGACGATGATGGCCAATCGGTAGTCGCCATCCGGAACGTTCGTGATGTCGACCCATTGGCATTGTGTGCCAGCTCCATAAGCATCATAACAACCAGCTGATATCCCCATGTTTCCACAGGTGTATTGTCCTGTACCGCATAGGTCCATTACACAATATCCGTTCTTATGACCGGCAGGCACCACGAAACCGGCAGTATCATACAGTCGATAATCACCGTATCCCTCGTAGTGAGCATGGCCGTGGCAATTATTGGTGTTGAACATGCCAGGTTGTGTCGAATTGGTTCCGATGTAGAAATCAGCTGTACCGGAGTTCCAGATTTTTGAGGTGAACCTGAGCACATGACGTGTTCCGTAACCGGTTACGCATCCTTCTGCTACATCACATGTACCCGCTGTGAAGGTTTGTACGCTCAGGCTACTGACAAAAGCAAGTGAATCGAAGTGAAGGTCAGGCCCCTGACAAGTCGGATGGGGATAGAAATAGCAGGTATCACCCACAGTGGCAAGAGGATTGAAATTACAAGCGGCTGGATCCATGCATCCACTGATCGGACCCGAGTAAGAAAAAGAAAATCCGACCGGGTTGCTGCAAGAATTCTGGTAATCTCCCACACGCACCAGATAAGTGGTGCCAGCAGCCAGCATGAAGGTCATCGAAGCTTGTTGTCCGCACTGATCGTCGTTGTACACATACGTCCCCATCGGTCCGTCCATATAGGGTAACGAAGGGCAAGCGGAATAGACCCACAGTTGGGTGTTGCACGTATTGCTATCGCAGGTGGAAAGCGAATACATGCCGGAGGAGTCCGGAGTGAAACTGTACCAGTTGTCGTCGTATTGAGTCCATTGGAAGCCATAAGCGAGCGGGGTGGGAGAGGTACAATGCATGCCGGCAGGACAATTCAATGCGACCAGGTCTTGAGTGCCATAAGCATTACCGGTAGCCACTTGTACTCCATCTATGTACAACCAATATCCTCCTGGAGCGAAGATGCCGTCGCCGTAGGAATCGTTGATGGTGAATTCAAGACAAGTACCGGTCGGCACGCAAATCGTATCACCGATATAATTTCCAGAAGTGATGACCCCGGCACCGGCGACTGCCAGCTGCCAGCTGATTTCCTGTGGCCAGCTGTCAGGCACGATATGGATGATCACCTCGTTGGTGCCTGGTTGACAGGAAGCAGCGGCTTTTTGGTTGAAGGCCAATGAAAGCAGAATCAGCGCAGAGAAGAATA
The DNA here is from genome assembly GCA_046075925.1 of Bacteroidota bacterium. Lineage (GTDB taxonomy): Bacteria > Bacteroidota > Bacteroidia > AKYH767-A > 2013-40CM-41-45 > Pollutiaquabacter. Next base: position 22,255 of record JBJTRB010000104.1, read on the forward strand.
ATCGTTGGATCATGATCGATCAAGTTAATAGGGAAATAGTCCCGCTCACCGGAAAGGTAATCATAGACCGGATGAAGTCAAAACGAGAAAAAAAACCTCAATTATTGCTAAAAGCCGGGTTCGTGAGGAAACCCTGGTCGGTGAGCGTCCTAAGAAAGGCGATGATATCGTCCATTTCCTGCTGAGTCATTCTTCCCTTGGTCGCAAGTCGGATATTCGGATCTAGGTTAGCAGGGTTTTGGAACCCTGTATTGTAATGATCCATGACCTGTTGGAGTGTTACAAATCGACCATCGTGCATGTAAGGTGCCGTCATTTCGATATTCCGCAAACTGGGCACCTTGAACTTTCCGGCATCGTTCGGGTTCAGGGTTATTTTTGCGCGGCCACTATCCTGAGGGATAGAGTCGAGTCCATTGTTCCGGTAGCTGAAATCCGTAAAGTTCCTTCCCAATGTATGGCAATGGATGCAATCGCCTTTTTGAAAGTCTTCGAATAGCGCTAACCCATGGAGTTCTTGAGCGGTAAGACTTCCTTGACCGGCTTTGTATCGATCGTATCGGGAATTACCGGATAGGAGTGTCCGTTCGAATTGGGCAATGGCTTTCATCACCAACGCGATGGTGATGGAATCGGTTTGGAATGCCTTTTTGAATAATCCGGGATACACGGAATCCAGCTGGAGTTCGGCAACGCAATTGGAAATGTCCTCATGCATTTCTATCGGATTGGTGATCGGACCCACAACTTGCGACTCAAGCGAGGTGGCGCCTCCGTCCCAGAAAAAACCGTTCGCATAACCAATATTGAATAAGGGCATTGAATTACGCGTGCCGGCAATTCCATCAATCCCTGTGCTGAATCGTAATTGGTGGTCGGTGAACCCATCCAATTGGTTGTGACAACTGCCACATGCCTGCGTGTTGTTTCCGGAAAGAACAGGGTCGTAAAACAATTTCTTGCCTAATGCGACT
>JBJTRB010000105.1:0-10429 GCA_046075925.1 Bacteroidota bacterium
TGTAGACTTCACCCGTGGTGAGTTGGGTACGCGCGGAACTCCTGAAATCAGGGATAAGGAAGCGGCAGCGGCTGGCAAAATAGTCGGTTTGAGTGTCCGGGAGAATCTGGGCATGCGAGATGGTTTCATTCAGAATGATGAGCAAAGCAGAATGGCGGTTGTCCGTGCCATTCGCCGTTATCAGCCCGAAATCGTCCTTTGTAATTCCATGTCTGATCGCCATCCGGATCATGCCTACGCTTCCAAGCTCGTCAGCGATTCCGTATTTCTTGCTGGTCTTCACAAATTGTTGACCGATGATGATGGTGCACGACAGTCCCCTTGGAAAGCGAGAGCTGTCTACCATTACATCCAAGACCGATATCTTAAGCCGGATTTCACAGTGGATGTCACATCGGTGTGGAACAAGCGCATGGATGCATTGAAAGCGTTCAGTTCCCAGTTCTACAATCCTGAATCTCAAGAGCCGGAGTCTGCAATATCTTCACTGGCATTTCTCGAGTTCATCGAGGCCCGCGCCCGAGAGTTCGGCCGACCCACAGGCATTGCATTTGCAGAAGGATTCCAGGTGGAAAGGACTATCGGTGTACGGGATCTTTTCGATCTGTACTGATTCACCTTCTTATTCACATAAAAAAAACAGGCGGTCATTGACCGCCTGTTTTTTTATAGATTGATCCGAGATTAGCGGACGATCATTTGCATGGTGACTTTCGCCTCCTTGGTGATGATGCTGTAATTGTATAAGCCAGCAGCAAAGTTCTGGGTGTTCACCGGAATGGTGTTACGACCAGCAGAGAAGTTGCTGAAGTTTTCACTGTAAATGGTTTTGCCGAGAATGTCGGTGATGACCAGAGAAACAGCTCCTGCTTTTTCCATCGTTACATCGATGGTGGTGTAAGCGCCAGCAGGGTTAGGGTAGTTTTGAGAAACCGTGAAGTCTGCTTTAGTTGTAGGATTCTTGATGCCTACCAGGCTGTTCGTAGGGATTTTAGCGATTACGATATCAGAAGTTCCTGCACCATGGTTGTTGATCTCATCGCAAGAACCTGCTGTCAACAAGCTGGTTCCAGGCTGAGTGTCACGCTGATAAAGCACGTAGATGTTATTGTCCACTTTACGAGCAATAGTAGCGAAAGCAGCTTCCTGTGTTTCGCCAGCACCCAGTTGAGCCGTTGAAGGAACGATATCTTCTGGGTTGGACCAAGTGTTACCACCGTCAGCAGAATAGATCAGATAGATGTGACGGCGAGCTTGGTTAGCATCCACGGTGTAAGTGGTGGTGTCGCAACCTTCGCAAACGGACTGATAAGAAACGTAGATCGTACCATTGGCGTCGATACCGGCAGAAGGCATACCGGATAAGCCGGTGCCACCGTAATATCCAACTCTCAAGTCACAGGGATTGTTAGCGTTATCGCCAGAAGGGATATTGATAGTGGAATCACCATTCATATCCAATGCCTGAGCGATTACTACGAATGAATCGGTTGCCATGTTTTCGTTCCAATAGAGGATAGCATCCGTATAAGGGTAGTAGCTGTAGCTTCCGTCGGTGGTGTCATCATTGGAGATACGCATTGCGCTCCAGAACATATGACACAAGCCGTTGTTGTCGATAAGCACTTTCTGGTCTTCGCCGTTCGTGAGGATGACGTCGTCTGGGATTCCATCCTGGTCGGTATCCGTAGTGTCAACGACTCCGTCACCATTCATGTCGGTAAGACAGTCGTCGCAGAAAGGAATAGGGAAAGTCTGGGCGATTTTACGTGTCCAGGTCTGACCGCCATCGGTCGACTTGATGATACCGCAATCGTTGAAAGAGCCGCCATAGGCGATAGCAACAGTGTTGTTGCGAGCGTCGATTCCATAACCATCACCACCATAACCGAGGTTGTAGGTAGAGTCTAGGAGCGGGTTGACATAACTGAGCGGGCTCCAGGTGGCGCCACCGTCATTGGAGCGACCATACATCAACTGGCCGTTCTGGCCGCCACGTGGAATAGCAGAAGATCCTGCACCGCTGACGTCAACGTCAGAACCTCTCCAAATTCCATGGATCACATCGCCGTCAGCAACCAATTTACCCCACAGGCCATTGTAAAGTCCGGTAGCGGTAGTGTCGATGACACGGCTGCTGGTCCAAGCACCAGTGCCTTTAGTGGCACGACGGCTTGACTGCATGACGATGGTTGCAGGCGTGTAACCAAAGCTGCCGGAGTGGGTCAGGGTGACTTCGGCTCCAGAGGCAGTTACAGCGATGTTGGTGAAGCCCGTACGAAGAGGCTCGATACGGGTGATGTTGGCCAAGCCAGGTCCCGCTGCAGTGATTGGGTCGAACCAACCGTTAGACCACAGGTTAGGATCGTTCGGATTGTAGTAGTTGTATCCGGTACCACGGTCAGAGTAGGTGGCGGTCTGTGCAGAGAAGGTCCACACTGCGCTCATGGTTCCGTCGTCGTTACGGACCAGACGGTTACTGACTGAGGAGTTGGTCTGAAGATCGTATCCGGTATAACCGATTACAGCTTCTTCAATCGTCACCGTTGAACTAGAAGCGCGTGGCGCTGGTGGAACTGGTGCAGTGTAGGTGCGAGCGGCACCATTGGCTACCGGTCCGCCGGATTCCATGGTTTCGAATGACTTCTTGATAGGCATGCTCACTGCTTTCAAGTGGGCAGGTACCTCGGCGGCTCTGAATCCTTGCGGCAAACGACTGCGCACTTTACCAAGTTGAGCGCTCGCTGCGATTCCGAAAGCCATCGTCAAACAGACAAGTAGAATTTTTTTCATTGCTGAGATGGATTAGTTGAGTGATTGTTTTTGGTTATCAATACGACAAATGTATAGAAATGAGCGGCAAACACAAACCAATGCAACTCGTTTTTGTCCTTGATTTCGAGGCAGTTTTGTCAAGAAAAAGTCAAAATCAGTCAACGGGCCGGACCTGTGGGTGAAGTACGGCCTGATACCACCTTGAAAACCTCTGGCCGATGGATTCGTATCCGAATTTTTTATCGGCGTATTGAGCAAGATCCTCAGGGATGAACTTCATGTGATGTTCCACCATCCAATTGATTCCGTCAATGAGTTCTTGCTGGTTGTCCGGAGTGATCAACACTCCTTGTTCGGGCCCAATGTACTCTTGTGGTCCGCCGCAGCGGGTGGCAATGACCGGTTTACCACAGCATAATGCCTCGGTGCAAACAGAGGAGAAGGTCTCGAAACGACTGTTCATGATCAGAAATGAACATTCCCGTATCCGCTGGTAAACGATGTGATTCGGTTGAAGTCCTTCGAATACGACTTGGCTGCTTTTCAATCCTAATTGGGCGGACATGCTTTCCAAAAAAGCTCGGTCAGGTCCACCTCCGATGATGTGCAATCGCCATTCAGGATGTTGACTTATCACAGAACGAAAAGCCTTCAATACTCCGCTGACGTTTTTTATTTCATCCACCAGGTCGGCGACCACCAACATCTGCTTGTTGGCGGTCTGTTTTGAAAACGATTTTTCTGCTTGTCGGTCTATCACATTGTTGAACACTTCAATGTCATTTCTTCCTGACAAGTTTTCCAATGCGCTTCGAAGATGCTCGGAAACGGCGCTTATTCCTTTTGCACGTTTGACCACCGAGCGCCAAAGTGATTTCCAGAGAAAGGGTTTGCCTTCGAACTTTCCAGTAAGATATCCTGACCATTGTTCACTTACCACGAAAGGAGTGCCGAACCTGAATCGCTCCAACAATGCAACGAATCCGGTCCTGAGCAGCACGTAAGCGTGTAGCAGATCAGGCGGATGATTTCGCATACCTGTTGTCTTGACAAACCGGTTCCAACATTGCAGGTAGCGCACAAGACCGATTGCTTTTCCAATCAACCCCGGTCCGGTTTTATAGTAATAGCGGTATTCCAGAAATCCGTTTTCTGAGCTGACATGCTCCTCGATTGGACGTGCCTTTCCATCTTGTACGGATCTGGCATAAAAGACAATGACCTCTGCGAATGCCGCAATCGCTTTTGCATGTTTTTGAATGAAAACACCTAATTGCGGATCCAGCCGGTCAGGATACCATTTTGCAAGGATGACCACCTTCAATCTATTCGGCTGATCGAGGTTTGTCATTTGATTTTTCGTTGATTGAGTCGCAATGAATTGCCCACTACGATTACATCGGAAAAAGCCATGGATAAAGCGCCGAACATCGGACTCATCTGACCGGCAGCAGCGAATGGGATCGCTACGATGTTATAGATGAAAGCCCAAAACAGGTTTTGCCTGATGGTGGTATACGTCATCTTGCTTAGTTTCCAGGATTGAATCAACGGCGAGAGGTCTTTGCTCTTCAGCAAGATGACCTGCGCCGCATCCACTGCGACATCCGTGGCACCGCTGATGGAGACCCCAACACTGGATGCTGCCAATGCGGGTGCGTCATTGATTCCGTCTCCGACCATGACGGTCTTATTGGTGGCCGACAGTTTTTTTATTTCCGACAACTTATCATGCGGCGACAAACGGTATCGGTATTCCGTTATTCCGGCTTCATCGGCAATTCTCTTGCAGCGTTCTTCGCTGTCTCCACTCATCATCAATACACGTTTACCCAAGCGGTGTAGCTCGCTGACCAGCTTGACGACATCGTGCTTGATGCGATCGGACAAATCAATGGTGCCGATCAATTGATTGTTTTTGGTGACATATATAGCATGCTCATCGGGCATTCCTGTATGAGCGACCAAAAGATGTGATCCTGCACTGAATAGATCACCTTTTTGATTCCAGCCATGGATGCCGACACCCTTATCCTCTTGCACTTTTTCCCAATCGGTCTTTTCGGGAATGCCATATCGATCCGATATGGAGCGGATAATCGATTTTGCCAGTGGATGATGACTCGTCAGCTCCAGCCCATAAACGATACGTATCAACTCGGTTTCATCGATTCCATGGGCGGCTACGGACGTCAACTCGAAATCGCCAGTGGTCAGTGTCCCAGTCTTATCGAATACGAATACATCTGCTTTTGCTAATCGTTCCAAAGTGCTTCCGCCTTTGATCAGAATCCCTTCTCTTGCTGCCCGACCTATACCGACCATTACGGCCGTAGGTGTAGCCAATCCCATGGCGCATGGACAAGAAATCACCAGGACGGCTATACTTCGCATGATGCTTTCCGAAAGATCGATTCCTAATCCGTAGCGATTGACGAAGAAGGCGACAATCGATATGCCTACGACGACAGGAACAAATACCGCACTCACGCGGTCACCAAGTCTCTGTATGCCGGGTTTATCGTGCTGTGCGTCTTTTACAAGTCCGATAATACGGTGCAGGGTGGAATCCATACCCGTTGCGGTGCAACGAATGCGCAAGGTTCCGCCGACGCACATGGTTCCGCTCATAACGGGTTGTCCCTCTGCTCGTGTCACCGGCAGTGATTCTCCTGTCATCATGGACTCGTCGAATGTCGCCATGCCTTGAAGAACGATACCGTCTGCCGGCACTCTTCCTCCTTCACTGATGGAAACAATATCTCCTTCTGCAAGCTGGTCGCTGGGCACCTCTTCTATTTGTTCCGTTTCACCTGAGTGGATGATTCTTCTGGCCTTGTCGGGTTGTAGTCGTTGCAGCGCACGAATGGAGTCGGTCGTTTTGCGGACCGATCGCTGCTCGATGAGGTTCCCAAGCAGGATGAAGGTGATGATGCTTGCAGCGGTTTCGAAGTAGGGAGTCGATGAAGGAAAATAGGACGAACCGATTACTACCGGAAGGCTGTACAAGTAGGCGGAGGTGGCTCCCACCGTCACCAGCACATCCATGTTAGGGACGCCGGCTCGAATGGATTTCCAAGCGCTTTTTCCGAATTGTCGCCATCCGATCATCATCACCGGTGTACACAAAACGAACTGTACCCAAGGGTCGTGAAGCGGGTGCCACGACAGCACCATGTGTCCCATCAATGGCAAGGACAGTACAGCGCACAAGACGAACAAGTAGGGGAAGCGGTTGCCTTCATCTGAATTGGTCGCTTCGTCGGCAGGAACATTTTTGCGCTGATCAGAACGGGCTACAACCTCGTATCCAAGGTCGTTAACAGCATCAACCGCTTGATCGATTCGGCCAGACTCCACCTCTTCAAAACGGACTTCCCCCGAAGCGAAATCGACCTTTATCCCGTGATATCCTTTCTTTTCCAACGTACGCGTAATGGTCATCGCGCAGTTGGCGCAATCCATTCCCTCGACGCGAAGCAGGGTTTCCGGTTTCACGTTGTGAATTTACTCAAAAGGCGAGGATTTGCCGGTAGATGCAACCGGCAAAGGAAAAGCCCCCGGAATACGGGGGCTTTAAGGGTGAAAGACGGGACTCGAACCCGCGGCCTCCAGAGCCACAATCTGGCGCTCTAACCAACTGAGCTACAATCACCATAAGTCCGAATCAACGGACGGGCCGCAAAAGTAGTAATTTTTACTAAAAAAAAGCCGTTGTTGAGGCGAGTTGCCGAGCGCTATTTTGATTTTCTGAATTCTTCGGAGTACTCTTCCCACGTTTTATTCTTGTAAATGTCTTCTCCAAAGAAGGTCAGAATCGGAAGGATTTGTTCAGCGGTCATATATCCTGGGACCGGGGTGATCAAGTTCAATTCCTCATCGAGATAGACAACGGTCGGGTAAGACATCTGGCCATTCAACAACACGGCAGCCAGTTCGTTCACCTTGAAATCCGGCCGGTAGCCGAAACGGTCGCCACGGTAATCGAGGGAGTCCCTGGTTTCAGCATCGAATTTTACCGCATAGAAATGTTTGCTGATGTTTGCTGCAACGACAGAATCATGGAAGGTGGATGCATCCATCTTCTTGCACCATCCGCACCAATGCGTGTACATGTCGATGAAGATCTTACGTGGCTGATCTTTTCTGGCCATCATCGCTTCCTGCCAGGTCATCCAATGGATTTCACCTGGTTCTTGGGCACGGCCAGGCTCACTGTATGCAAGAAGAATGCATGCAGTAAGGAGGAGTAGGAAACTTCTTGTCATTTTATCAATTCACGCCCTTCATCATCCTGCTCAACCAGCGATAAAGGAAGAACAGGAGGAAAGCGGCAACACCACTCATCACGATGAAGATCAAAAAGAAGCTGTAGAGGTTGTCGATCTGAAAACCGAATAGCATGGCTGGCGCTTCCGCAGAAGCGGATTCGCCGGCACCTGGAGGAATAAGTGCGCTGAGCGATCCTGCCAATTTATTGGCTGCTGCATTTGCAAGGAACCAAGTTCCCATCAACAACGAGGAGAAACGCAAGGGAGCCAACTTGGAGACCATCGACAGGCCGATAGGCGAGAGGCACAATTCACCCATGGTATGCAGAACATACAGGATGATCAACCACCACATGGAAATCTTGACGGAAGAATCCACGCCATGAACACCCATGGCGATGACGACGTATCCAAGGCATAGCAACAGCAGTCCGATTGCCATCTTGAGCGGTGAAGGAGGGTCAAGATTACGACGTCCGAGTCCGACCCACAAGGAACTGAACAGCGGCGCGAGGATGATGATGCCGAACGGATTGATGGATTGGAACCAGGATGCAGGCATCTCCCACGTGCCAAGATGACGATCGGTTTGCTTGTCTGCGAAAATCGTCAATGAAGCTCCGGCCTGCTCGAAGGCGCTCCAGAAGAAGATGACGAAGAATGCCAGGATGAAGATGACCCAGATGCGGGATTTTTCGTCTTTGCTGAGCGAGTTGTCTGTGATGATCAATGTCGGGACAGCTATCGCAGAGGAGAAAATGATGGCGCCGAAAATGTCCATGTCAAGAAGGGAGTGGAAAAAATAAATGAGTCCCATGGCTACTGCAAGCATGCCGAAAACCTTGCCCATGTTGGTTGGCGGACCGGAGGCGGTCTTTTCAGCCTTGTTGGCTTGAATTTTAGTAGGAGGCATTCCCAGTGCACCGCCATCAGGAGCGACCAGGTATTTGTGCTTCAGGATCTCGAAGGTGATAACACTGATCACCATACCGACTCCAGCCGCAAAGAATCCCCATTTGAAATCGATGTTCTCTCCGATATAGCCGCATACAAGTGGCGAGAACAAGGCGCCCAGGTTGATACCCATGTAGAAGATGGTGAAAGCCGAATCGATGCGTGAATCTCCTTTGGGGTAAAGTTGTCCGACCATGGTCGAAATGTTCGGCTTGAAAAAACCGTTGCCGATGATCAGAAAGGTCAAGCCACCGATCATGAACGGATTGGCGCTGGAGGAGCCGATTGCATTACCGCTCATGAACATCATGAATTGACCGATCGCCATGAGGATGCCGCCTACGAAAATGCTGCGCCGGTTGCCCCAGTACCTGTCGGATACATAACCGCCGATCAATGGAGTCAGATAAACCAATCCGGTGAAACTGCCGTAGATGTTGGAGGCGTCTTTTTCACTCATGACCAATCCCTTGACGAGGAAAAGCATGAAGATGGCGCGCATACCGTAGTAACTGAAGCGTTCCCACATCTCGGTCACGAACAGTACGTAAAGCCCTTTGGGATGTCCTTTGCTGGTAGCAGGTGAGTTCATAAGTGGTTGTTGTGTTTGTGCAATGTAAACAAAATTAGATTCCTTCGCTTTTCAATACACTTGTCCAATCGTCAATCCGATTATATTTGACCTATGAAAAAGAAGGTGTTGCTCGTTTTGCTGGTCTCATGGCTGCAAGCTCATTTGATCGCTGCTCAGACCTATCAGGTCTTCAAGGGAGATACCATCAACCGCATCGATCGTAAAGGCCTTCGGCAGGGTGTATGGAAGAAATATTATCCTACCGATACGCTTTTTTCTGTAGCCGACTTCAAAGATGGAAAGCGGATAGGTACGTATTCCACCTTCCATAAATCGGGAAGGCTTCAATCCAAGGTGATGTACAGAGGCGCTTCAGAAACCGGTGATGCCACCTTTTTTTTCGAAGACGGTAAAGTCATGGCTCGCGGTAAATATGTCGGTCAGGAGCGTGACAGTATCTGGAATATCTACGAAGAGAACGGCAAGCTTCAAGCGATCGAGAGTTATTCCAAAGGTGTGAAGGAAGGTACCTTCAAGGATTTCTATCCCAACGGTCAGGCCTCGCGATCAATGACCTTCAAGCAAGGCAGGAAGTCGGGAAAATTCACCGAGTATTTTGAAAGTGGAAAACCGAAATTGGAAGCCACCATGCGTAACGATGATTTCGAAGGTACGGTGATGCTTTATTTTCCTGATGGAAAAGTCTGGCAGCGTGGACAGTACAGGAACGGTTTGCGCCAAGGAGTCTGGTCCACCTACGATGAAAACGGAAAATTAGAAGCAGAAGATAAGTACCGGGATGGAAAGCAGATCAATCCGCGTATCGAGGAGGAGAAACCGCTGCCTGACCAGGGAAAATAAGCTATCTTTGTGTTGAAAATCCTGTTTTTCAGCATTTTGCTGCAGGACTCGTAGTTGTAATGTCCAAAAAAGGTCGTGTTTTAATGGCAATGAGCGGAGGGATTGATTCCTCTGTAAGTGCTGTTTTGTTGCATCAACAGGGGTATGAAGTGGTCGGATTGACCATGAAAACCTGGGACTATGTATCCTCCGGATCGTCCAAAAAGGAAACAGGTTGTTGCTCCCTTGATTCTATCAACGATGCCCGATCGATTGCCGTAGCAAAGGGTTTCCCGCATTTCATTCTGGACATCCGGGAGGAGTTCGGCGAGCATGTCATCAACGACTTCGTTTCGGAGTACATGGCTGGCAGGACCCCGAATCCATGCGTTCGTTGTAACACCCATATAAAATGGGAGGCACTGCTCAAGCGGGCTGACCAATTGGATTGTGAGTTCATTGCAACAGGCCACTACGCCAATGTCCGGCCGGAGAACGGTCGCTTTGTGGTGAGCAAAGGGAAGGACAGTTGGAAGGACCAGAGTTATGTGCTGTGGGGAGTTTCTCAAGCTTGTCTCTCCCGGACGCTCTTTCCTGTCGGAGGATTTCACAAACAGGAAATCCGGCAGATGGCTGCCGACATGGGCTTTATTGAATTGTCCCAAAAGCCGGAGAGTTATGAGATCTGTTTCATTCCAGATAACGACTACAGATCCTTCCTCAAGAGAAGGGTGGAAGGCATCGAGGAGCGCTTATCCGGCGGTCGATTTGTCGACTCCGCAGGGCGTGAACTCGGTCGTCACAAAGGATATCCGTTTTATACAATCGGCCAACGAAAGGGCCTTGAAATCGCTTTAGGCGAACCTTTTTATGTAATTGACATACAGCCTTCTACGAATACTGTCGTACTGGGCCGACAAGAAGAGCTGCAGCGTCAGGAAATGTGGGTTAGGGATGTCAACCTTATCAAGTATCCTGCGTTAAAGGAGCCTGTTGAGGCTGTTATCCGCATCCG
>JBJTRB010000106.1:0-3239 GCA_046075925.1 Bacteroidota bacterium
GAAGATATTAGTGGCCCTGAACCGTACCACAACAGGTTGGCCTTCGGCGCTCATGTTTTCGCCTTCCTCGATACAGGCCGTATAGCCCATCTCCTTACCAGCCCTGACGATAAGGTTTTTACAAACGACTTTGCCACCGAGTTTCATGGCACCCTCTTTTTTGAATTCAGCATCCACGGCATCCCAACCGTCAAGCCTTGCGCCGAACGGCCCTTGGTCTGAAACGTCATTTCCGTGTGACCATATTTCTTCCAACGAAGAAGTGTTTCCTGTGAAGTTGTCATTCAATGCGCCGTAAAAAGAATCATTCGCAGCTTTCAGCGTAGAATCTGCATGAGCCTGATCGAAAGCCTGCTCATGTGTTGAGTCGCAGTTGCAAGACATCTGAAACAGGGTTATAAAAACAAGTAGGATGGATGTACGCATGAGTTTGTGCTGGATGTTTGTCCCAAATTAAGCAATTAACTCAGGTGTTGATGTCGGATCGGGGTGTGGTGTAGCCCGTTTAGTTCGCCACGTTCGTGACGGAGGTTTGAATCCTCTCAACCGACACTTTTTCAAGTTGCCTGTGGGTTTTTCTAAATAGAAAAAGCCCCCTTTCGGAGGCCGTTTCCCTAACCAAAACCAAACCAATTATCGTTATCAGAACCGGAGTTCCTGTTGTGTCATAGTATCAATTCAGGCTCGGATCCTCCGGAAAGTTGGCCAAAATGGCGTACTGACTTCCCATGGATTTCAAGACATCTCCCCATAACTCCTCGGGAGTAGAGCTGAATGCAAAATCCTTTTTACCATTGAATACCAACCATGTACGACCCTTCATCTCATCTTCCAGTTGATGGGGTTCCCAGCCACTGTAACCGGCAAAAAAGCGGATATCGTCCTTGCAGACCTGTCCGGTCTCGATCAGGAGTTTCAACGTGTCCAGGCTGCCTCCCCACCAGATTCCGGGCAGGATCTCTTTGCTGCCTTCCAACTTGTTGCCCAAAGTGTGCAGGAAATGGATCGTATCGGTCTGTACCGGTCCGCCGAAATACAATTGCGCGTCAAACGGAGGGAAATCCTCCAGTGCGTCGTTCAGGGTCAGGTCAGTGGGCTTATTGAGGATGAAACCCACAGTCCCGTCTTCTCCATGTTCTCCAAGCAGAATGACCGTGCGCTTGAAATAAGAATCCATCAGGAAGGGTTCTGAAACCAACAGGCGGCCTACGCAGGGTTCGTGTTGTACCGATTTTCTCATGATTGATATCGCTTGAGCGGTTCGGATGTCATGATGCCTTACGGGGCACCTGATGAACATCCTTTGTGTTCTTTTGTTGTCGTTGTACCTTCCCAATCAGAATCAGTTCGGGCACTTTTAGCCCAAAACTTACATTCACCAGATCCATCTAAAACCGCTATGGCAACCAAAAAACGCAATCCAAAGCTTCAATCCGGCGATAAAGCGCCGGACTTTAAAATTCCTGACCAAGACGGTCAAATCCGGTCCTTAAAAGATTACAAAGGCAAAAAGCTGGTCTTGTTCTTTTATCCGAAGGATAATACCTCAGGATGTACCAAGGAAGCATGTAACCTGCGCGACAACCACGCTCAGTTGAAGAAGGCTGGCTATGAAGTGGTGGGCATCAGCACCGACAGTCCGAAGTCGCACACGGGTTTCATCGCGAAACACGATCTTCCTTTCACCTTACTCGCGGACACCGAAAAATCCATGGTGGAAGCATACGATGTTTACGGGGATAAGATGTTGTATGGAAAGAAATACAAGGGCATCTTCAGGACCACCTTTCTCATCGATGCCAAGGGTGTAATCGAAGAAGTGATCAGCGATGTGGATACCGAGAATCACGCCGAGCAGATCCTGGGTTCCTGATACAGTTCATTCATCTACCATACGCAAATGCCCTCCATCAGTACTTCCTTGAAAAACATCCGCACGGATTATGTCGCCTTTGAATTGGACGAAGCACATGTCGACCGCCATCCTTTCCGCCAGTTCGAGCGTTGGATGCGCCATGCAATCGATGCGCGAGTCGAAGAGCCGAACGCCATGACCGTTGCGACTACCGGTTCCGACGGCCACCCCGATGCGCGTGTGGTCCTGCTTCGTGATCTTGATAAGAAAGGATTCGTCTTCTTTACCAACTTCAGGAGCAGAAAAGGGCGCGAGCTCAGGGCCAACCGCAGGGTTTGCATCAATTTCTTCTGGCCTGAGTTGCAACGTCAGGTACGTATTCGTGGCAAAGTGGAAAAAGTCTCCTCCAGGGCCTCTGATTTGTATTTCCAATCCCGTCCCCGCCAAAGTCAGATTGGGGCATGGGCTTCGTTACAAAGTGAAAGCATGGTGCAGCGTTCGGAATTGGAAGAGCGGTTCGTCATGTTCGAGCGGAAGTTCGCTGGTAAAAAAGTGCCGCGACCATCCTTCTGGGGTGGATACCGTGTGGTGCCCGATCACATCGAATTCTGGCAAGGCAGACCCAGTCGCTTGCACGATCGTATCGCCTACGATCGTCAGCGAAACGGCCGTTGGAAGCTGTCGCGGCTCTATCCATGATAGATAGAAATCAATAGCCCTCTCTGACCCATGAACTTCAGGATCATCCTTATCCTATTATTGTTGCTGGCAGTGGATTTCTACGTCTACTTCGGTTTGCGATTTCTATTCACCCCGCGAAGTAATGCCGAGCGGATTTTCACATGGGTTTATTGGACCATCACGGTCGTTTCTTTGTGTATCATCCTGTCGGGCATGTGGCTCGATTGGCGCTCCTGGCCCAAAGCGATCAGAGCTTATTCCTTATCCATCGTCATTTTCTCCTACCTGGCGAAAGTGCTATTGTCTTTTTTCCTGATACTGGATGATGTCGTACGACTGTTTCGCTTCAGTGGCAATTACGTCAGCGGGTGGTTCACGGAAAAGCCTTCCGTCGAACAGGCTGGTATCTCCCGCCTTCGTTTTCTGGTGCAGTTCGGTGCACTTTTTTCAGCGATTCCGGTGGTCTCGTTACTCTATGGGATGACCGGTAATGCGTACCGTTACAAGATCAGAAGGGTTCGTCTTTCACTTCCGGATTTGCCGGAAGCCTTTGAAGGATTCAAGGCGCTTCAGATTTCGGATCTCCATGTGGGTAGTTTCCTTTCTCAGGATCCTTTGCGCCGCGCAGTCGGACTGATAAATGAAGAAAGTCCCGATGTCGTTTTCTTCACAGGCGATTTGGTGAACGACCGGCATCAGGAGG
>JBJTRB010000107.1:0-15002 GCA_046075925.1 Bacteroidota bacterium
CGCACGAAGAACTGAGGAAAGATGAAATTTTCCATCGATTCAGCTGTAACATCCAGTTACGCACAACCTTCTGATCCTATGACCCGAACACTCCGATACTTTTCTTCGCTGTTACTCGCACTCATCACTTTGCTTGGATCGGCTACGATCTCCAAGGCGAAAAAAAACACACCGAAGGATTTCGGAAAATCTTTTTTCGAGAAGGACTCCATCCACTCCATCCGGATCAACTTCACTGAATGCAACTATTGGGATTCGCTACTCATCTATAAGAAGCGCCAAGACTCACTCGAAATCCCCATCTACATGCAGGCTTCCGTGGTCGTGGACGGCAAAGTGTTGCATGCGTGTGGCGTTCGATTCAAAGGTGAGTCATCCTATCAATTCTATCCAGGCAAAAAGAAACCGTTCCGGATAAAATTCGATCGGTATGTCAAGGGACAGGACTTAGCAGGGCTACGCGAGTTGAACCTCAATAACAATTTCAAAGACCCGACGATGGTCAGGGAAAAAGTCTACCTCGACCTGATGAAGCGTTACGGATTGCCTGCACCGAGAGCCACCTACGCAAAGGTCTATTTGAACGACAAGTACCTGGGGCTCTATCTCGTCACCGAAAACATCGATGATGTGTTCCTGGAGACCCGCTTCAACGACTCGAAGGGTAACCTTTTCCAGGGAGAGCCTTTAGCCAATCTGGCATATTTGGGTAACGACCAGAAGAAATACTTCCAGCGTTACATCCTGAGGAATAATCGCACACGAAACGACTGGTCAGACCTGGTGCGATTCATCCGTACGATCAATGATACCACGCTGAGCGAAGCTGCTTTTGTACAACGTCTTGAATCGGTCATGGACCTTGACAAATGTCTCCGTGCCTGGGCGATCAACAACGTCATCGGTAACATCGATGCGTACAACATGTTCTACCCGCACAATTATTTCCTCTATCACGACAGTCTGACCACGAGATGGCATTGGATCTCGTTGGATGGCAACTACGCATTCGCTGCATGGAATCCGGTTTTCAATTTTCCGCAGTTGACGCGCATGAGTGTGCTTAAGCCTGATTCAGTACCCTATACCGGACCGCGTCCGCTCTTGGAAAGGACGATTGTCAATAACCGTTACATCAAAGAGAGATACCTCGAGATGGTGGAAAACCTGCTACTGAACGACTTGAAACAAGAGCGCGTCAATGCGACTGTCGACAGCCTTCGATCACGCATCAGGACGGCGGTCTATGCCGACGTGAACAAGATGTATTCCAACACCGATTTCGACACCAACTTCAATTCCACCATCGGAGACCCGCTCGATCCCGGCAATTTCATACCGGGACTGAAATCGTTCATGGACGAAAGAAGGAAGCACATCGAAAAAGAACTGGAAGAAATAAGAAAGAAGGCCGAGTAAGCGCATGCTACTGCAAATAGACTGGAACTACATCCAATACTCTCAGGAGGAATTCGACCGGACGGTCCATGCTTTCCCTCTGCACATCCGTTTTTTGGTGGCATTGGCGTTGACCCTTTTGATCGTATCACTTGTATTCCTTGGCTTCATCCTGGCCAGCAGAATCAGAAAAACCAACCGGGAGCAGAAGAAAAAATCGCTCCTCGAAAAATACACTCCATTGTTCCAGGAATTGATCCTGGGCGATGCCCATCTCGAGGCTTCGGCGGAAATCCGTGCTCGGTTTGCCAAAACGGACCTTGAAAAACCATTCAGGCGTGAGGTGCTATCGGATTCGCTGATCCATATGCATGGGAATTTCAGTGGTGAAATCGCTATTCGGATAGAGCGTTTGTTCCGCTCGCTCGACTTCCACCTCGACTTGATGAAAAGTCTGCGAAGAAAAGAATGGTACCTGATTGCAAAAGGGATGCGCAACCTCGCGCTCATGAACATCCGTGAAGTATCAGAAGACCTTCAGCTGTTCCTATCACACAAGAACCAGATGGTCCGGTACGAGGCGCGTATTGCCGCCATGAAGCTCTCCGAGAAAGACCACCTCGCCTTTCTCGACCAGGAAAAAACCTACTTGAGCGACTGGGACCAGGCGAATATCTATGCGATGCTCACACGCATTCCGGACATAACGATACCTGAATTCAGCAGGTGGCTCGATTCGAAAAATCCCTCGGTGGTCAATTTCGCCATCTATATGATCGGCCGATTCAATCAATTGCCTGCTCTTCCAAGTCTGATAAGGATGCTGGACAAAGCAGACGAGAATCAGCGTATACTCATCTTCCGGACGATCAAAGTGTGCAACTTCAAAGATGGAGAAGAAGCACTGATCTCCAGATACAGCACTGAAACCGATGCTGTCAAAAAAGAAATCCTGGACACGCTCCTTTCCATCGCCTCCGAACGTTCCGGTCCCTTCCTTGAAACACTGATGCATGAATCCGACAGCAAAATGGACACATTGGTGAAGGTCTCAAGGTGCCTGCTTGCATTGGGCGAACGCGGAACGAAGATCATACGCGAACTGAATGCAGGAAAAGACGAGCGGATAAAATCAGCTGTACTTCACGCATCCGACCCCAGAATCTGACCGAAACCATGGGACTTTTCTTCTACTACCTGACCACTTTTGCCGACCACTTCATCCTGGTCTATAGCGCCTTGCTGTTCGGCACCTATTTCACACTTTCATTCCTTTCTGCCCGTGAGATCACCGAATACATCCGAAAGAACTCTTTCATCGATTACCGCGATATACTGACAGCACCGACGGCACCATCGGTATCCATCATCGCACCCGCTTACAACGAGTCGATGACGATTGTCGAAAATGTCAGATCCTTGCTGAACATTCATTATGTGAATTTCGAGGTCATCATCGTCAACGATGGCAGCAAAGACAATACACTTCAATTGATGATCGACGCGTATGAACTGGAAGCAGTGCCGTATGCGTTCGACGAATCACTTCCCTGCAAACCGATCCGTGCAATCTATAAGTCACGAATCCCCTCGCTACGAAAACTGACCGTCATCGACAAAGTGAACGGTGGAAAGGCGGATGCACTCAATGCCGGCATCAATGTGTCGAAGTTCGGTCTTTTTGCCGCCATCGATGTGGATTGTATCCTGGAATACGAATCGTTGCTGAAAATGGTGAAACCTTTCATGGAGCAACGGATCGACAGTCAGGTCATTGCCGTCGGCGGAGTAGTCCGTATCGCCAACTCCTGCGAAGTGAAAGATGGGAAAATCATCCGTATCCGATTACCTGAGAAATTGGTCCCCCGCATCCAGGTACTTGAATACATCCGTGCTTTCCTGCTGGGAAGAATGGCCTGGAGCAGAGTGAACGGACTCATCCTCATCTCCGGAGCTTTCGGCATGTTCGATAAAAAACTGGCAATCGAAGCTGGCGGATACAACCATCGAACAGTCGGCGAAGACATGGAACTGGTCATACGCATGCGAAGGATGATGGAGGAGCGAAGGAAACCATACAAAGTCGTTTATCTGCCTGATCCACTCTGCTGGACGGAGGCCCCTTCCTCCCTTAAGGTGCTCAGCAAGCAACGGAACCGTTGGACCAGAGGCACAGCTGAGACGCTGTGGTTACACAAGAAACTCATCTTCAATCCTTACTATCGAATGCTGGGCATGGTCAGCATGCCGTTCTGGTTCCTCTTCGAATGGATGGCTCCTATCGTTGAAACGGTAGCTTTCATCTACTTGATCGTGATGACCTTTCTTGGCAACCTCAACGTAGAGTTATTCGTCACCCTCTTCTTTCTGATTTATTCCTTTGCGTTCCTCTATTCGACTGGCGCCTTGTTATTCGAGGAGCTTTCTTTCCATCAATACAAACGCAAACGGGATATCTTCCTGCTGCTGATCACTGCACTGATCGAACCCATCATCATCCACCCGCTTACGGTTTACTATGCCATTCGAGGCAACCTGGACCTGATGACCGGGATAAAAAACTGGGGTGAGATGAAAAGGACAGGCTTTGCAACGACCCGCTAAATCAATCCACTTTCATAGAGGAGGAACGGTATTCCTTTTCAAGAATCGATCGCATCATCGGAAGATAGTATTCCCAAAAGAAACGGTTACGATCGGTACGATCGACGGCATTGTATAACAGGAATTTGATACCCGTTATTCCTCTAAGTTTCGCAAAACGAAACTTGGTCGGATTGTCTGCGAAATCGCCGCAGAAATAATAAAAGCGGAAACCTGCTGTCCGACGGACGATGGCAGGAAAAGCAGAGGAAAGTCCCTCCTGGCGAAGAAGCGTCATTCCTGCAGCATTGACGGGAATATTGAAGTTGGCGACTACCTCGTTAGAATCATTGGAATTCCGCCACACATCCATCCAATAAGGATGAATGAGTTCAGCAGGTACGCCGGTTTCCACTTGAAATTTTTTTCGGGTGATTATCGATGGAATCCAATCAGCCAACTCGCGCCCCGACTCCATCACCATGACCTTGCCCGATTCATGGACGAAGAGCATGCCTGGCCCATGAAACGGCCAAGCATCCTTGTGATCCGTTCGATATTGCCGGACAATCCATGCCGGCAGATCAGGATTGGCAACCGTGTCCAACGATGCGATGGAACGGATCATCCAACCCGTCCATTCCATTCCCAAGAGCCGTTCAAATCGCTTACGCATGTCGGTCGGAGTTGGAAATCCGATCGAGTTGAATTCTGCGATGGTCAATTTCCCTTTGGCGCCCATTCGCTCCATGACCAAGAGGTCTTTTTCCGATAATCCGCCATAAATACTTCCCGCATTGTCGTTGCGATCCAAACGCCGGTACCATTCGTTTCCAAGAATGCCGTAGGTGTCTGCGAAATAAGCCAAATCCGTCACGGATGCCAGACTATCGATTTCAGAAGCATTCATCTTTTCGAAATCGGCAATCAGGTACTTCTCGTTCGCCTGAGGTAAAAAACCGAAATAATCCGTGTTGATATCGTAAAACGAACCGTCACTTTTCACGTATTTATCGTGGTCAAGTATCCAATTGATTGACCGATGCTTGAAGCTGTTCGCATTGAGAACTGTCTTATCCAGAATGACGATATCCAGATTACGCTCGGGCGTGAACTCCCAAGCGATCCGCATCCAGAGCGGGGTCGCAAGAAACGCGACAATCAGGGCGAGTATGATCCGACTTTTCAAGCGGGTAAAAGTGTAAGATTCACCCGCGAAAAGTATCTTTTTAAGCGCAGCAGGATGCAACACTTTGCCGTCATTTTCGCTAAAAACATGCACAACACCTTGTTAAAACCATGGCAATAACACGCATTTTCGTGGTCGAAGACGACCAGTTCCTCAACAGCATCATCAAGATGACGCTGGAAAAGCTGGACAACACGGAAGTTCACGCTTTTCTGCATCCGCAAGAATGCCTGGACAATCTTCACCTCAATCCTGACATCGTGAGCATCGACTACATGCTTCCCGAGATGAACGGCATCGAGTTGATGGAGAAAATAAAAAACTACAACCAGGAAATCCAATGCATCATGGTCTCCGGCCAAGACAAATTGGATGTGGTGATTGATACGTACAAACGGGGAGCGGTCGATTACATCATCAAGAATGAAAACTCGGTGGTGAATCTGGAGAATTCCATCAAAAACCTGTGCAAGCACGTACGCTTGCGTCAGGAGAATGAACACCTGAAAGACCTGGTGATCGATCGGAACAAATACAACTCCATACTTGGCAACAGCGGTGCCGTGATGCGCATTCTACGACTGATCCAAAAGGTGGAGAAATCGAATATCATGGTGCTGGTGACAGGACAAAGTGGAACGGGTAAGGAATTGGTCGCCAAAGCCATCCATTACAACTCGCCACGAGCACGTAAACCTTTCGTCACCGTCAACATGGGAGCGATCCCTCCCGACCTGATAGAAAGCGAACTGTTCGGACACGAGAAAGGCGCCTTCACCGATGCAAGGGAAAGACGTATCGGGAAATTCGAAGAGGCCAATGAAGGAACCATTTTCCTGGATGAAATCGGCGAGATGGACCTGATGATGCAAACCAAATTATTGAGGGTGTTGCAGGAGAAAGAAGTGACCCGTATCGGAAGCAATAAGTCGATCAGATTGGATGTACGAGTGGTTGCAGCAACAAACCGAAACCTGGCGAATGAGGTGCGAGAAGGCAAGTTCCGTGAAGACCTCTACTACCGCCTGCAGGGCTTCCTGATTCACCTTCCTCCCCTCTATGATCGCGGAGATGATGTGATTCTACTCTGCAAGAAATTCCTGGCTGAATTCTGTGTGGAGAACCGCATGCAGCCGATCGCCATCACGAAAGAAGCAGCCAAACGACTCATGGAACATAAATGGCCCGGAAACGTCAGGGAGTTGAAGGCCGTGATAGAGCGCGCTGCGATCATGTCAGAAAACAACGAAATCACGGTAGAAGACCTGATTTTCGAGATACAATAAGGTAGTTATCAGAGGATGAGATGCCCGGAGGAATCCGGGCATTTTTTATTGGATTCAGTCAAAATCACTACCGATCAGGACCCTTCCTTACAGCTGTAAATTTAGCAGAAAGAGCCTTTTCGATGTTTTTAAGCCTATGACACGGTAGATAGCTGCCGCAGTGGGCTTGAATATTACAAAAGTCGGATGTCGGGGGATTTGCTGGGATCATCCCAAAGCAGGGTGCGTAAAGGGATTATCCCCGAAAACCGCATTCCATGAAAAGGAAATTGATGAATAAGCAGCGGCAGCGACAGCGAATGAGCAGACGAATGGTCCTGCTGGTTGCTGGAACCTTCGTAGTTGCGGCAACTGTCACCACCACCCTCATTATCCAAATGAGCGATCAGCGCGAGTCCATGGCGCGTGACGTTGTGGACCGCCCTATTCACATGGTTCAAGACTGGGCGCCGGTGAATGACTTCACCATTGCTGCTCCCCTGCTCAACCCTAAAATGCCTGGTGCGAACGAAGCCCGCTTCATGCGCAAGCTGAAGCCAGTCAATCAACAGTGACCAAATAGACCCTGAATAAGGATTTTCAAGATGAAACCAAGGATATCATTTCTGGCAGTAATTTTTCTGTTGTTGCTGTCAAGCCTCAGCTCCCACGCCGCGATACGGACAAGTGTGGCCACAGGGAATTGGACAGCCACTACCACATGGAGTCCGGCTGGCATTCCGCTTACAACCGACACGGTCGTCATCGCGAATGGCCACACCATCACTGTTGATGCAGCTCGTACCGTTCTCGGGGTGGTGATCAATACTGGAGGAACGCTCACCTGGCCATCCAATAACCCAAGAGTGCTGACGGTAAATGGAGCCATCACGGTGAATGGAACCTTGAACATGTGTGGAGATATCCTGTACAACAATGCACGGACTGTGACCATCGGAGCCGGAGGAACGTTGATCTGGAATCCAGCGACTAACACGCTTGGAGGTGCGACATTGTTCACGAATGGAATTGAAAACTACGACCTGACCAGTAACCTGATCATCAAGAAATGGCACGATTACGCGGCTACACCTATCTCTTCAGTGGTAAGCTGCGACTTCGGCAACCTGACTCTGAATTCACCAATTAGCAATAACGCAATAGCCGAGTGGAATCAGAATAACGGATTCGAAACACGAAAAGTACTGGGCACTTTGACTATTGATGCAGGATGGATCACGCTGGACAAATCCGGCTCGACGACGAATACCTTGCTGAACAATGTGGTGCTTACATCAACCAACTCTTATTTGTATGCACACAACGGTACGCATCCTGGTACGGCAAACGTGACCATGAGCAGCCTGACCAACAACGGCGGGACTTTTTGGGGACTCAATAACGGCAATGGAAACTTCCAATTGACAATCAATGGCAATCTGACGAATAGCGGAAGTATCAAACTCATCAATAATTCCGGTGTGGCCAATGTCTCTTCCGGCAATGCCTTTCTGACCGTCACCAATAACTTCTCGCAAACTGCAGGCGATACGCGCTTTATCTATAACGTAAGTACGATTAATTCAGGCGTTTATTCTGCCACCATTGGAAGCATGAATTTCACAGGCGGTACGTTCATGGGTCAAACCGGTGTCCATACCGGTACAGGTACCTGCACTTTGAATGTATTGAACAACCTGACTATCGCCTTCGCTGCCACTTCCGACATATTCCGTGGTATTTCCATGACTACCATCGGTACCACCAACAATACAGCAAAATTCGAAATGAATGTCGGCGGTAGTCTGATCGTATCAGGACCCGCCACTTCAGAATTCACCACATCGGCAGCCACAGGAACCGAAACAGTGGGTATCACCAACAACTACACCGTCAGCGGCGGCACCAACAATTTCAACTACGGATCAATCGCAGCAGCTCACAATAACCAGATCAGCATCGGAGGCAACTTCACGGTTAGCAATGGAACAGTACATGCATCCAGATTAGCCGGAACATGTAATCTGACCATCGGAGGAGCAAGCAATCTGAGTGCCGGAACCGTTGCCCTGAAATCCTCCACCGGATCAGTCAACGCCATGGTAAATGGCAACTTCTCGATTACAGGAGGTACCTACTACCTACACTTCAATGCAGCCGACCTGACCACAGATCCGATCAGTTTGACAGTGAATGGCAACTTCAATCATTCAGGTGGAACGCTGAATTTCGACGACAATAACGCCGACCTGGGCGCACTGCATACCCTTACTTTGCGCGGCCAAGAATACTCCTTATCCGGCAGCGGAGTCATTACACATGCTGGACCAGGCAACTCCGAGGCGTTCGGAATGATCTGTTTTGCCAGGAATGGTAGCATGAATTACAATCGTACCACCACGCACTTCTTGACACAGGTGAAACAACGTCTTGAGAGCGGTTGTACTTTAAAACTGGTAACAGGTCCGATCCAAGTCGCCTCCTACAAAAGAGCAGGAACCGACTTCTTCCGCATATGCAGTGGTGCTCGATTGGAAATGCTCAACGGTCAAATAGGATCGAACTCGCAATATTCCAACAGCGGACTACAAGTGGATTCAGCAGGTTGGTTTGCTACAGCTCGTCCGAATGGCTTATACGATGGCACACTGAACGGAACTATCAACTCCAATGGCAGTATGGATTACTCTCTTCATTCGAAGAGTACGGTTGAATATTACGGCTTCGGGAATCAAGTCTTGACAGGAACAGGGGTCGGACTAGCAAGCGGAGTACAACACCAATACGGATACCTTAAAATCAATTTAAAGGGGCCTTCCTCAACGAATGTCGCACCGATGAATGGCAACGTTTTCATCCGATCACAACTTCAACTGGATCAGGGAGAAGTATTCCTTAACTCGTTCCCCATCAACATCCAAAACGGAAACCCGGATGGCATTCAACGACTGAATGGCTATGTGAAAAGCGAGCTGAATGCGAACAACAATACGAGCAGGATCATATGGAATGATTTCCAGCCAGGCCCACACGTGTTTCCTTTCGGATTAAACAGCACCACCTATATTCCGGTCACCTTCAAAGCCTACAGTAGTTTCGGAACGGGCGTTTCAATTGCGACACGGGCTACTGCAGCTTCGGACAATCAACCCATTCCACCCAATGTGGCGCTCAATGGAGTGAACACCGCAGTTCCCATTCCACCCTATTGTCCGCACGCGATCACCGAAGTGGTAGACCGCTGGTGGCATATCAATGTGACGGGTAACGTGGAAGCGGATGTCACTTTCTCCTATGTGGCAGGTGAAAACACACTCTCACTTCAGCAGACAGGCCCTCTTGGCATTGCCGCCTGGGTAAGTAACTATTGGACTTATCCGGTAGGCACAGGCAACGGAGTAACCAATGGAATCGGTTCAGTCACTGCATTCGGGATGAGGGATTTCAATCACATGATTCTTGTAGCTAACTCCGTCGTGCTGCCAGTCCAGCTGCTCGATTTCCAAGCCAAGGCTGTAAATGGAAAAGTCCAGGTCGACTGGGCTACTTCGAGCGAAATAAACAATGATTATTTCACGGTGGAACGTAGCAAAAACGGAACCGACTTCGAGCCGGTGAGTGAAGTGGACGGTGCCGGTAACAGCTCGCACATCATCCGGTATTCGGCCGAGGATGCATCGCCGATGAGAGGCAACTCCTATTATCGCCTGCGCCAAACGGATTTTGACGGTAAATACAGCTACTCCGAAATCAGGATGGTAGGCCAGAGAGACGGAGCAGAAACTCCGATTGCCATCCAGGAAATAGGCCCGAATCCGTTTGAAACAGGATTCCATGCAGTGATCGGCAAATCGATGCCTGGTCCAACCGTATATCAGCTTTTCGATCTGACAGGAAAAATGGTCTACGAACGGAAGGAAGATTCGGGTGCTGGAAATACCATAGTGGAATTCAACGACCTGCCCATGCTACCTTCTGGCACCTATATGTTCCAAGCGAGCACTGGCAACCCAGTACAAACGAAGAAAATCATTAGAAAATAATTCCGAATGAAACACAGAAGAAGACAAAGCCGCTCCCTGAAGCAACGCACGCGACTGACCACACGGGTATTGATGATATCCGGAAGTGTGGGTATTTCAGCCTCCTTGGTAATCGGCTGGTTGGTCTACATGAACTTGCAGGAACTTGAAGCTACAAGGGCCGCTGGCAGCGAACTTTCGGCCGCTGGCGGATCGACCGCCGCTGGAGAGATCCTCTGTGAATACACTTGGGAAAAAGACCCGGTCACGATGGCTACATTGGGACCCGATGCCATGGGGTCGACGGATCAGGCTCGGTGCGCAGCAGGTGGCCGATCAGGTACGAAAGGACTTAGCACGGACAAGATGGACAAGTGGGACGGAATCGCGATTCAGGCTTCACCCTACTTCGACCAGGACGGATTGGATATCAGCATCGATTATAACGGCAGCGACAAAGACGGTTATTTCTTTTGGCGTAACAACGCGTTCCGCTTCGGAATCGAGAATGGCAATCTTTCTATCAGCTTCCGTGTTGAGAACGAAAAAGGAGGCTTTACGACAATTAGTGAAAAAACCGATTATACATGTATCTCTGATGGACAATATCGCACCTATCGCTTCACGTACACTCCTCAAAACGGCAGAGCTGAAGTATCGGTGAATGGAGCTCCAGTCTGGTTTTACAAGGGCGCTGCAAACAGAGCGATGTATTGGAAAAACGCAGGCGATGCATGGATTTCGCGAAACCTCACTTGCACGACTCCCGAAAAGGCGTTCTTGGACAACTTGGTCATCAGAACTACCGGTTCGGTGAGTCCGCTTGCAGAATCCCTTATCAATTTCATGCTGGAAGGTAACAAGGATGAAATCTCTGTACATTTCGCTACAACGAACGAAGAAAATGTAGCCAACTATTCCATTGAACGCTCCTTGGATGGCAAAAACTTCGAAAAGGTCGGCAATATCACACCTGGATCAATCAAGAAAACGAACGACGAGTATGTCATTACTGATGCCACACCTGCTGGCTCAGGCATCATCTACTATCGGTTGCGCCAGCAATTCAAGAATGGCAAATTCGTAGTACATCCGCTTTCAGCCATCCGCATCAAATCGGAAAAAGGTTTCAGCATCGAACGGATCAATCCACAGCCATTTGTAAACAGCTTCGATGTCGCCTACTTCCTGCCGAATCCTGGCAGAGTCTGGATCCAATTACAAGACGAAAAAGGCACCATCGTTAGCAGCAAAACCTTTGAGGCCCAGGCAGGCAAAAATATTCATGCTCACCGTCAGGCGGACCCGCTTCCACGCGGCACCTATGTGCTGAACATCATTTTCAATAACAAAAAGATCTCCAGCAGGATCATCAAAGCCTGACTGGACAGCTCATCGAACATTAAAGGCCTGTCATGCGGGCCTTTTTCATTCAAGGAACATAATGATAGTCATCCATCCATAGAGGGCTCCTACCCTTGTAGCTTGGACGATTAAGCAACTAGAAAGGACCCTCCGGAGCCCTAGAAAAGAAAACTGAAGCAGCTGCTTGTCAGCTTACTCATACACTGGACTAATCACTCAACTTGGCTGGAAGGAAAGTAGGAAGCATTTGAATGAATGACGTTCGATTAGGGACAGCAAACAAGAGATGTTCACGCATTCAACTACACCCAGAACGTTTTCTTTTGCCTATAAAGCCATTCTGGATTCGACCAACACACTTTGAGGAAGCAGCTTAATCAAATTGCCAGGCTACTTCTATCGCTCATCTGGAGCACCAAACAATCAGCTCACAAAGAAAAAGGGGCCACTGTCGACAGTAGCCCCTTTTGTATTTCGTTTCGGTCGGATCACTTGGTGAATCCAACCACTTTGAATTCGGTACGGCGGTTAGCTTGGTGCTCTATTTCGGTGCACTTGACACCGTTCTTACAACCATTGACCAACTGGGATTCACCATAACCTTTTGCGGTGATCCGATCACGACTGATTCCATGCTCGACGATATAATTCACAGCTGATTCGGCACGACGCTGAGAAAGTCGGTCGTTGTAACGATCATCCGCACGAGAATCGGTATGAGAACCCAACTCGATGCGAATGTCAGGGTTTTCGTTCATGATCTGAACCAACTTATCAAGGCCTGGCTTTGCATCCGGTCTGATATCCGATTTATCCAGATCGTAGTAAATGTTTTCCAACACGATCGGTTTGTTGACGATGATCTCCTCCAACTCCAATTTGAGCTTCACATACATTTCTTCTGAACGGCTCTTACCAACAGTAGTCACCTTTTCAGTATTCGTAAAGTAACCGTCTTTCGTACCCATCACTTCATAATCGGTTCGAGGATTCAATTTGAATTTGAAGGTACCGTCAGCAGTCGTGAAAGCGGTCTCCTTACGACCATTTGATTTGTTCTTCAATTCAACGATTACACCGTCAACAGGCTTCTGCGTATTCTTGTTGACGGCAAGACCCTGCAGGGTAAAACGGATATCCAGTAAACTGACCTGGTAAATCTGATCGATCTCGGTATTGCTTCCTCTGTTGCTGGAGAAATACCCCTCAGTTGCAGCATCATTGAGCGTAATTCCGAAATCATCAAAGTTCGTATTGAGCGGATAACCAAGATTGACCGGCGTTCCGACAACGGTATCAACCAATGCAGCCTTGTAAAGGTCGAGTCCACCCATGCCATGCAGACCGTCTGAGCTGAAATAAAGTGAGCTGTCTTTCCAAACAGTCGGGAATACTTCATTCCCAGCAGTGTTGATACCGGATCCGAGGTTGATGGGTTGACCCCAGATTCCATTCGACTTCCGCACCACATACAGATCGCTTCCTCCCACTCCACCTGGCCTATCACTGGCGAAATACATCGTGTTGCCATCAGAAGTCAATGCAGGGTGACCAGTACTGAAATCACTACTGTTGAATGGCAACTCCTTCAAGCCCGTCCACACAGTATCCTTCTTGTACAACTGATATAGCTTGACATTAACCACATCCTGCTCGCTCTTGCCCACTTTCTTTTTCACATAGTTGTTACGGGTAAGATACAAGGTGTCACCTTGCTTGTTGATGGCGATTGGTCCTTCGTGGTAGATACCATTGATATCTCCTGACATCTTTTCTGTCGAACTCACCTTGCCGTCTTTATCCACTTTCGAATAGTAAACATCAAGATATGGGCGTCCGGTCCATTCGTACCTGGTCCATGTGCTTTGCTTGCCCCTATCCGAAACGAAAAGAATACCCTCTTTATAATAACTGGGAGAGAAATTACTTTCAGAACCGGAGTTTACTCCTGCCGGCTTTATTTCATAGCGCAGACTATCCTCCTTCCAAGAGGCCACACTATCGCAACTGGACAACATGACGCGTGCACGATTGTCAGGTGATGGAATCTGGAGTAATCTAGCCTTGGCTTCATCATAGCGGCCTGACCTCATCAACAGGTCAGCATACTGCATCTGCTCAGCAGGAGTCGCCTTTGCAGCGGTATCACTGACAAGTGCACTGTAATATTGGCGCGCCTTTTCAAGATTATTGACCTTGAGGTACGCTGATGCGAGACGACGTTCCGCATCGATTTTATATGGACTATCCAATGCCTTCTCGTATTCCTTGACTGATTCGGAATACGCCATCAAATCATAGAGCCTGTTTCCCTGGCGCATATGATAACTGGCACAACCGTTCAGAAGCATCGCTGAAACAGAGAGGATGATTCCGGAACGGAGCGTTTTATGGAGATAATGTTTCATGGTCGGTTGGTGAGGTTTTTTCAAAGATTCGCAAGAGGCTATCAGAAGTATCGAGGGGTTTTCACCTTCATGATATCATAGCCGAAATCGTAACCCAGCATGAACTCATGCGAGCCGGCACTGTAATCCTTGATATCCGTGAATGTGAAATCATAACTGTAGCCGAGGCGCAATTTCCGAGTCAACTGGAACTCGACGAGGGCGACGAATGAATCGCCCGTCCTGTAACTACCTCCTACCCAGAGGAAGTTAGCCAGCAGGAAATTCAAGTTGAAGTCGGCTTCTACTGGCGCATTCTCAACATATTTCACCAGCACGCTGGGCTTCATCACGACATCCGGATGAAGTTCAAGTGCTACACCTGCTGTGGCGAAATAGTGTCGGACCTGACGTGGCACCACTTCACCTCCTGATAAACTCAGGCTGAGCTCTTTCGTCGGATCATAACTGATTATGGTGGGTATGCTCAACCCCGCATAGAATTTATTTGAATAGAGATATAATCCCGTACCGATGTTGGGAAGAAAACGGGTTACCCGGTCACCTTGATAGAGCGGATCATTTGCATCCCAATAGGTCAGGTCACTGTTCTTATACGCGTAATAACCACCTCCAAAACGGAGTCCAAGTCCGAGTTTGAGTTTGTCATTCAGCTTCAGATGATACGCTCCGTTCAGATAGGCATCCGTACGATCCGTTACGCCGATCTTGTCGTGGCTTACCAATAGCCCCCAACCGAAATTGGTGAGGCCGAGAGGCCCATGGATACTTC
>JBJTRB010000108.1:0-7022 GCA_046075925.1 Bacteroidota bacterium
CTTAACCAAGTTCAAGGTTCAAGGTTCAAGGTTCAAGGTTCAAGGTTCAAGGTTCAAGGTTCAAGGTTCAAGGTTCAAGGTTCAAGGTTCAAGGTTCAAGGTTCGAGGTTCGAGGTTCAATTTGAACTTTAAACCTTGAACTTTGAACTATCTACGCACCCTTTTTTCGTCCTGAATTTCCTACTTTCGACACAAACACAGGATGTATGTCAGCTACAATCGAACAGATTCATGATTTCAAAGGACGCTATCCGCGTCAGCTATGGGCGTTATTTTTCTCGGAGATGTGGGAGCGCTTTTGCTTCTATGGCATGCGCGGCATGCTCACCTTCTTCATGGTGCACCAGCTATTCATGGATGAAAAGCAAGCCAACTTGCAATATGGCGCCACTCAAGCATGGGTTTATGCATTCACGTTCATCGGTGGTTTGTTCGCAGACAAGATCCTTGGCTTCCGCAAATCGCTTTTCTGGGGTGGATTGCTGATGATCATCGGAAGCGTGATCCTCGCTTTCGACCCGAAGGAATTCTTCTTCTTGGGTATCGCCTTCAACGTGGTAGGTACCGGCTTCTTCAAACCCAATATCTCCAGTATGGTCGGTCAGCTGTACCGAAAAGGTGACAGTCGTCGCGACGACGGATTTTCTCTTTTTTATGCAGGCATCAACATCGGAGCATTGCTTGGCGGGTACGTCTGCATTGCCATCGGCAAACACGAACTTTTCTCTTCAATCATCCCTGAGGCTCTCTCCTGGAACGTGGCTTTCGCACTCGCCGCTGTGGTGATGACGATCAGTCTGCTTACGTTTTCAAATACGAGAAAATCACTTGGTCCGATCGGATTATCGCCGATACACGGAACACAAGAAAAAGGATTCCACTGGAAGGATATCGTGGTGTACGGTGCTGGTCTGGTATCGATTCCGATCATCATGAAGATGGTTGCCAACACGACCTACACGGACTGGTTCATGTATGTCATCGGACCTTTCAGCCTTGCCTATCTGGCCTACGAACTCACCAAGTGCGACAAAGAAGAAGTGCGCAAACTCATCGCTGCCATGTTCTTCATCGTATTCTCCGTGGTTTTTTGGGCGATCTACGAACAGGCAGGCGGTTCATTGAGCCTGTATGCAGCTGACCATTTGAGTGACAACTTCTTTGGCTTCATCCACCTCGACCCGAATGGCGTGAATAACTCCGCCAATGCGGCTTTCGTGATCCTCTTCGCAGCTCTTGCAGGCACCGTATGGGTTTGGTTATCCAAGCGGGGCATGGAACCCAATACGGTAGTCAAGTTCGGACTGGGATTTCTTTTCCTGGGTTTAGGATTCTTGTTGTTTTTCTCCGGCCGTTTCTTCTCGAATGGGAACGGTGTGTCTTCACTGGATGTATTCACCCTCGCCTACCTGGTCATCACGTTCGGCGAATTATGTCTCTCCCCCATCGGATTATCCATCATGACGAAGTTGGCACCTGCAAGACTGCAAGGTTACATGATGGGCATGTGGTTCCTTGCGAGTGCGTATGGCCAGTATGTGGCTGGATTGTTCGGTGCAAGCATTTCGCCGGATCCTTCGGCCTCTGCGAATGAGAAACTGCTTGTCTATACACAAGGGTACTACGAATTCGCCTGGTATGCCATCATCGCCGGAATCGTATTGATTGTGATTTCACCCATCGTTCGAAAACTGATGGGCGATGTGAAGTGACCCCTTTTCTGTTTGAAAGAATAAATCTGATATTTGGTACGACTTTCAAAACTCTAACCAATCATGGGAAAAGGCGACAAGAAATCCCGTAAGGGAAAAATCTGGAGAGGAAGTTTCGGAAAGAAGCGTCCTGCCAGAAAACAGGCAAAACGTTCCTGAATGCAAAGCGGCCCCGGCCGCTTTTTTTTGTTTTTCCAAATCGATCGAAACACTTGTTCAACTGACCTCGAAAAGCATTAAATATCAAATAGTTGATATTCTTTTAGTCAACAAGGTATTCTTTCATAATTCAACAAAGGATCCTTACTTTTACGAACCTTAAAAAGCGATTAACCTAAAAACCATACACATGAAAAAACAAGTACTTATCGTTTGCCTTTCTCTCCTGGCCCTTGGCGCATTCGCTCAAGGAACCTGGGTGAGCCAGGCCAGTAATTTCGGACCGGTTTCTTCCGGCGTCCGTTACATTTCCCCTGTAGACACAAACGTCCTTTGGATTTGTGCTTACGATGGTTCTGGTGGCGGTGCAGACAGACAAGACTTCTCCCGCACACTCAATGGTGGAACACAGTGGACATCTGGAACTGTTCCTGTTTCCGCGACCTACGATTGGTCAATGATTTGCGGTGTGACTGCTGATACAGCATTCGCAGTATTCTATGATCCTACAGCCGCAACCGGCGGTGGAATCTGGAGAACAGCCGATGGTGGTGCCACTTGGACACAGTGTGCTGCAGGTCAAATGTATGCTACCGGAGCCTCCTTCCCGAATGTTGTTCACTTCTGGAATAGTCTTGAAGGCTGGGCTATGGGCGATCCACTTGGCGGTTACTTTGAAATGTACAAGACACTTGATGGTGGTGACACGTGGACACGTGTTCCTCAAGCCAACATTCCAGCACCTACTTCCGGTGAATACGGAATCGTCGGCCACTACTGCGTAATTGGCGATAATGTCTGGTTTGACACACAGAAAGGCCGCGTCTACCGCTCACACGACCGTGGAAACACATGGCAAGTAGCTACTACCAGCATTTTGGTTCCCAGCACAGGTGCTATCGACGTTGTTTTCTACAACGATGCCAACGGTATCGCTCGCTTGTACAACTCCACCACGGGCGTTAATACCGTAAAAGCTACTTCCGACAGCGGCGCTACCTGGTCTACCCGTACCATCACCGGCGACTTCTGGGGAAGCGATGTGAAATGGGTGCCAGGCACTACCTCCATGCTCCTCAGTTCCGGTGCTGCAACCGGTTTTGTCGGTTCTTCCTACAGCTTGGACGGCGGCGTCAACTGGACCACCATCGAAACAGCTGCACAGCGTACAGCACTCGGTGTAGTTGATTCTACTCACTGGTGGGCAGGTGGTTTCACCAGCAGCCCTACTACGGATGGCATCTTCCGCTTCCAATCCATACCGACCATCACGTGTAGCGACCCGAACATCAACCCCGGAACCGCTTCCGGAAGTACAGCTATCCTTTGCCCTGGAGACACTGTCATCTTCACTTCCACTGGAGTAGTAGGACCTACCGTTGGTGACTATGCTGGAGCTTCCTGGATCGTCTCCTTTGCTGATATCACCGGCAATAGCGATCCGACAAACGACCCTTCATATGTGGGCGGTGCGGGTATCATTTTCCCAGCACCATCCACCATCGCTATCAGCTTGATCAACGACGGCGTTTCATTCGTGGATGGAGTCAATTTGCCTTACGGCATTTATTACTTCACTCCAGTCGTTCTGGGAAATGCAACAGGAACCTCTGCTTCCATCATCAATGTTACGTTGGATCCCAACTGTACGTACACCGGTAACTCCATCGCTGTAAACGTTGTCGATCCGCTTGACACTTCTCTTTGCACCACCACCGGAATCAGTCAGGTGGACGCCTCCATTCTCAGCGTCCGTGCCTATCAGCCGGAAGCAGGAAATGTCAGCCTCCGCCTCACCAGCAAGCAGTCCGGTATCGCTGCTATCGAAGTGCACGATATCATGGGACGTTCCGTCTACTCGACCTCCAAGCCCGTGCAGAACGGTGTCAACGCGATCCGCCTGGAAAGTGTATTCACCAATGGAACCTACATAGTAAAAGCGACTGTCAATGGCAATACTGCGATTACCAAGTTTGTGAAGCAGTAATTCAACGAGCCAAAAAGTACATCTTCAAAAACCTGCACCTACCCGGTGCAGGTTTTTTTGTTTAAAAAAGCCTTTATAAGTGCAATCCACTAACCCCTGATTTCCATCGAAATAAAGTTGGCCGGTTAGGGTAAAAACGTAGATTGCTAATTCAATCCTAAAAATCATGAAGAGATCATTACTTACCCTCTGCGCACTGGTGTACTCCATGTTTACAGCGAATGCTTCCCACTTGATGGGTGGACAAATCACTGCTTCCTGGCTTGGCACCGGACTCGATTATCAGGTCACAATGACCTTGTATCGAGACACGGTCGGCATCCCGATGTATCAAACAGAAGAAATCAACATCTCAGCTGATACCCTTGCGGGGACGTCTCCGAATATCTTCAGCATCACTGTGCCCCCGGCTATCGCATTTGGCAACGGAGTAGAAGAATACACCTACCAGCAGAATGTCACATTCCCTTCAGCTGGTGATTATGTCATTTACTGGGACAACTGTTGTAGGAACGCAGCGATTCTCAATTTCCCCAATCCGGATACTCACGGCATGATGCTTTATACAAAAGTCCATGTGGATTCATCCAACTCAACACCTGTTTTCTTGAACCCTCCCATTCCTATCGCTCAACTTGGTGTTCCTTTCACCTTCAACTCCCTTCCATTCGATCCGGATGGAGATTCCTTGGCATGGCGCATGGAGATTCCACTTGACCAGGTGATTTCCGGTGGCAGCTTGACACTTGATACGATTCCAGGATATACCAATCCTTCCAGCGACACCAGCATGCCGTTCACGCTCAACCCCGCAACCAGTGAAATCTCCTTCCTCCCGGACCTTCAAGGCCACTTCGTAGTTTCACTGGCAGTGGATGAATTCCGTGCAGGCGTGAAAATCGGCGAGATTCGTCGTGACATGCAGATCATCGTATTGGGTTCGGGCAACTCACCGCGGATCATGAACTACACCTGCAATGTGACCGCTTCTCAAAACCGCGTCATCACCTTCGCGCCCAACACCACCTTGCATTTATCCTTGAATGTTTCCGATCCTGTCGACAATGATGTATTGAACGTCAATGCTGCCGGAAGAGCGTTCATGACAGCCCACCCTCCTGTATTTTCAACCAGCGCAGGCACCAACGGTACAGTGAATGCTGATTTGGTTTGGATGCCGACCCTTTCCGAAGAAAGCACCCAATCCTACGTCACTTCCTTCCGTATCGGCGAAACCCATGGAGGTGTCACCTTCTACCGTGATGAAACTTTTCAAATCCGCGTGAATCGATCCGTAGGCATTGAAGAATTGGAAGGCATCACCCAACAGTCCTGGAATTTACACGAAGGATTGTTGTCAGGTAATCTTCAAACTTCCAAACAAGGATCCATGACCATCGAATTGATTTCCATCACAGGGCAGATCATCCTGACACACGATGCTGGCTTGATCACCCCAGGACGCCATAGTTTTGTGCTCAACGCAGGAGACATCAAAGCGGGTCTCTACCTGGTACGCACCTCGATTGACGGCAAGCCTGCCGGAATCAGTAAGACATCCTATTGATCGCCTTAACAACAAATTGAAGCCCGGAAAATCTCCGGGCTTTTTTTTATTACAAAAAAATCAACCCGCCCAACCTTCGCGGTCAAGGCTCCGATACTGAATGGCTTCTGCCACGTGATGGGATCGGATCGCATCCGATCCATCCAAATCAGCGATCGTTCTGGATACTTTTAGAATTCGTTCATAGGCGCGGGCTGATAAGCCCAATCGTTCCATCGCCTGTTTCAGTAGACGCATGCTATCCTCGCCCCGATCACAAAAAGCTGCGATCTGTCTAGGGGATAGCTGCGCGTTACAGTGTATTCCTTCAGCATCTTTCAAACGCTCGGCCTGTCTCCTGCGAGCCCTGACAACTCTTTCACGGATGGTGGCACTATCGATGTTGGTTCTTTTTTCAGAGAGCTCCCTGAATGGAACCGGCGTCACTTCCACATGCAGATCGATACGGTCCAGCAAAGGTCCGGAAATACGGTTGAGGTATTTGCTCACCGTACCGGTCGGACATACACACTCCTTTTCGGGATGGTTGTAAAAGCCACACGGACAAGGATTCATGGAGGCTACCAGCATGAAGCTCGCGGGATATTCGATGGAGAATCGAGCACGCGAAATGGTCACTTTACGTTCTTCCAGCGGCTGACGCATCACCTCCAATACCGCGCGCTTGAATTCAGGAAGCTCATCCAGAAACAAGACACCGTGATGAGCCAGAGAAATTTCACCCGGCTGCGGAAAAGCTCCACCTCCTACCAGTGCTACATCACTTATCGTGTGATGAGGGCTACGAAACGGACGAACAGGAACCAATGACTTGTGCTTGGGTAATTTACCGGCTACGGAATGGATCTTGGTTGTCTCAAGCGCCTCCTCCAGATTCATAGGTGGCAGGATGGATGGTAAGCGTCGAGCCAGCATCGTCTTTCCTGCACCTGGCGGACCGATCATGATCAGATTATGGCCTCCTGCTGCAGCCACCTCCATGGCGCGCTTGATGTTTTCTTGTCCCTTGACATCGGCGAAATCGAATTCGGAATTTCCCTGGCAGTTCGCCAACTCTGAATCGATATCGACTTTGATGGGCTTGATGTGTGAATCACCATTCAACACACCCACAGCATCTTGTATCGATTCGACACCATATACATCCAAGCCCTTCACGATGGCTGCTTCACGGGCGTTCGCCGCAGGAAGCAAGATCTTTTTGAACCCTTCCTTGACAGACTGGATCGCTATCGGCAGCACGCCTTTCATGGGCTGTATGCTACCATCGAGCGACAACTCACCCATGATGACGTACTCATCCAGGCTTTCGCAACGGATTTGTCCGGAACCAGCCAGGATGGCGATAGCGATAGTGAGGTCATAAGCCGAACCTTCCTTTCGTATATCGGCTGGCGCCATGTTGACCGTGATTTCATGACGCGGATACTCGAAGCCGGAGTTCTTGAATGCTGCGACTATCCTTTTCTGACTCTCCTTGACTGCATTATCCGGAAGACCTACAAGGATGAAGTTGATACCCTGACCGAGATTCACCTCGACAGTGATGGTTGTGGCACCGACGCCGAAATAGGCGCTGCCATGGACTTTTACCAGC
>JBJTRB010000109.1:0-7860 GCA_046075925.1 Bacteroidota bacterium
TCGGATTCAAGACGCTGGAAAAATCCTAGCTCTTGCGCACGCAAGGCAAAGTGGCCGAGCGCCCTCAGCACATGCTCATGCGCGTGTCAGTAGGCATCCACAAGGAGAACATAGAGTCAGCCATCGAGACCTACAACCTGATGAGCGAGCGCTGGTTCACCCATGCGACGCCGACGCTGTTCAATTCCGGAACACCTAAACCACAACTTTCCTCCTGCTTCCTGTTGATGATGCAAGACGATTCCATCGACGGCATCTACAACACCCTGAAGAATTGCGCCAAGATCTCCCAGTCGGCAGGCGGTATCGGTCTGAGCATCCATAACGTCCGCGCAACGGGCTCTTACATCCGCGGTACTAACGGTACTTCCAACGGCATCGTTCCGATGCTGCGCGTCTTCAACGATACCGCACGCTATGTCGACCAGGGCGGCGGCAAACGCAAAGGTTCCTTCGCCATTTATCTGGAGCCTTGGCACGCTGATGTTTTCGAATTCCTTGACCTCAAAAAGAACCATGGCAAAGAAGAGCTGCGCGCACGCGACTTGTTCTTTGCGCTGTGGATCTCCGATCTTTTCATGAAGCGCGTCGAAGAAGACGGCGACTGGAGTCTCTTCTGCCCGAACGAAGCTCCTGGTCTGGCCGATTGCTACGGTGCGAAATTCGAAGAGCTGTACACCCGTTACGAGCGCGAAGGACGTGCCCGTAAGACGGTCAAAGCACAGGAGCTCTGGTTCGCCGTACTCGAATCACAAATCGAAACCGGCACGCCTTACATCCTATACAAGGACGCCTGCAACGAAAAGAGCAACCAGAAGAATCTGGGAACCATCAAGAGTTCCAACCTCTGTACCGAAATCGTGGAGTATACCGCTCCGGATGAGATCGCCGTCTGTAACCTGGCCTCCATCGCACTTCCTCGCTTCGTTCAGAACGGAGAGTTCGACTTCCAGCGCCTCTATGACATTACCAAAGTCATCACGCGCAACCTGAATAAGATCATCGACATCAACTATTATCCTGTCGAAGATGCGCGCCGCAGCAACATGCGTCACCGCCCGATCGGTATCGGTGTACAGGGTCTGGCCGACGCCTTCATCCTGCTGCGCATGTCGTTCGAGAGCGATGAGGCGCGTAATCTCAACCGCGACATCTTCGAAACGATTTACTTCGCTTCCATGACCGCATCCATGGAAGAGGCACAGAAGTACGGTGCATACGAGACCTTCCCGGGCTCTCCCACTTCAGAGGGCGTATTCCAATTCGACATGTGGGGCGTCACCCCGACCGATCGTTGGGATTGGCAGTCACTGAAAGCCGATGTACGCAAACACGGCATCCGCAACTCGTTGCTGTTGGCTCCCATGCCGACCGCCAGCACCTCTCAGATCCTTGGCAACAACGAGTGCTTCGAGCCGTATACTTCCAACATTTACACACGCCGTGTACTCTCTGGCGAATTCACCATCGTCAA
Organism: Bacteroidota bacterium; assembly: GCA_046075925.1. Lineage (GTDB taxonomy): Bacteria > Bacteroidota > Bacteroidia > AKYH767-A > 2013-40CM-41-45 > Pollutiaquabacter. The sequence goes on from JBJTRB010000109.1 coordinate 1,475, forward strand.
CAAGCACTTGCTGAAAGACCTGGTGAAGCTCGGACTGTGGAACGACAACATGAAGAGTAAAATCATCGCCACCAACGGCTCTGTGCAGAACATCCCTGAGATTCCGCAGGACCTGAAAGAGATATACAAGACGGTGTGGGAAATCAAGCAGCGCGCCATCATCGATATGGCTGCTGACCGTGGCGCTTATATCGACCAGAGCCAGTCGCTCAACATCTTCATCTCTGATCCGAACTACGCGAAGCTCACCTCCATGCATTTCTATGCTTGGAAGAAAGGTCTGAAAACCGGAATGTATTACCTGCGTTCCAAGTCGGCTGCCGACGCCATCAAATTCACGATCGACCAGAGTATTCTCAAGCAGGTTGCGCAAGAGGCGAACAAGGTTGCAGCGCCTGCCTACTCCATGGCTGACGGCCCGGCTGCCATCACACGTGAAGAAGCAATGGCTCAGATGGCCTGCTCGCTCGACGATCCAGACAGTTGTATTGCATGCGGTAGTTGATTCTTTGCTTTTGCCAGAAACCGAGACAACTCCCAGCAATCAAGCCCCTGCAACCGCGGGGGCTTTCTTTTTTCAGGAAAGGGATGCGAGATAGGTTTCTGCACGATCGAGCAGACGGTTCAGTCTTGCTTTGTCCATCTTATCGGCCTGACGCGCCATCATGCTGAGCCGGGGATTCTTCAGGAAGAAATCACGGTGGGCTACGATGAACCTCCAGAACAATGCGTCCCACACTTCACACCAATCCCCCTTGGCGTAATCACTCATTTTGAGGATATAATTCGAACCCGAGATATAGGGCTTGGTGCTCATGATGCCGCCGTCGGCGAACTGACTCATGCCATAGACATTGGGCACCATCACCCAATCGTACGCATCGATGTAAAGTTCCATGAACCAACGATACACTTCGTCCGGATCGAATTCGCACAACACCATGAAATTACCCAGCACCATCAGTCGCTCGATATGATGCGTGTATCCGTATTTGAGTGTCTTGCGGATGGCATCGTCCACCGGTGGTATGCCGGTTTCGCCCGTGTAGAACGAAGCGGGAATCTTTCTTGTATGCCCCCAGAAATTCTTCTTCCGCTGTTCCACGCCACGAAGCTGGTAGACGGCTCGTATGAATTCACGCCATCCCATGATCTGACGAACGAATCCTTCCAACGCATTGAGGGGAACATCGTATTTATCGGCTGAATCGATCGCTCTCTCCAAGACCTGGTCGGGCAGCAATAATCCCGTGTTCAACATCGGTGTGATGATGGAATGAAAAAGAAACGGCTGACCCTCGACAATAGCATCTTGATAGTCACCGTACTTGGAAAACCGGTTTTCTAAAAATCGGTCTAACCACACGGAAGCTTCAGCTGGATCCACAGGATACACGCATTCCGTAGCATCTCCTGGAGCGTCTGGAAAAGCTTTTTTCATTTCGTCAACGACCCGGTTGTAACTGGCGCGCTTGCCGGATGAAGGCAATGGCGGGATGACGGTGCCTTTGGGCATCCGCTTACGGTTCTCCGTATCGTAGGTCCATTTTCCTCCCTCCGGTTCGCCGTCACGAAGCAACGTGCGGGAACGCTTTCGTTCATCGATATAAAAGTCAGTCAGGAAGAACCGTTTCCGGCCTTTGAAATAGTCGGTAATACGATCGGTATTGCAAATGAATCCCGGGGAGGGATGGATATCCAACGTCAACCCATTCCGCGTAGCGTATCTTTTCAATCGGCGTTCCAACAAATAATCCACCGGATCACACAAGTGAACGCTCGTTATCCCTTCGGAAGTGAGGTTTTCGAATAATCGCTGTGTCTCGGACAACGGATCATCGTGAGAAATGTACTTGACTTCATAACCCTTTTTTCGAAGGCGATCCGCATATCCCTCCATCGTGACCCGGTGGTAGACCAATTTGCGGAGATGGAATCGGTATTGACGGAAAAAGAGGGGGTCTTCCAGTAACCACACGGTTCTCCCCTTTGACAGAGCCGGGTGACTGTCAAACAATTGATGCGGGTAGACGAGGGCGACCTGGTTCACGGTGACTTCAGACGTGTGACCAATTTTCACCGGACTTGATACGATAAAGCTGCATTTCGGAAATACCGAACTGGCGGGCGACGTCCTTCAACAAGGTTTGACGCGCCGGCGAGGCAATCAGTTGCTTGATGCGCCTTACCTGAGCTACCGTCAGTTTGGGTCCACGTTGCATTGTCCTTTTCCGGTAACGCAACACGGCTGGCGACTGCTGCTGGTGCGACTCCATCTGAGCACGAGTAGCCCAGCGAAGATTGCTCGATGAATTATTCAATTTATTGAAATCCAGATGGATTACGTACTTATGGCTTTTACCAGGCCGGGGCAGAAAGCAGGTGGCGACAAGCTTGTGGGTATAGAATTGAAAATCCTTGCCACCGATTTTGAGCTTTAAAGCCGGGTACCCGTTGACCAGAGCACCTTTCAGCGCCCTGCCGTCACCCAGTTCTGTGCGGAAACTCTGAAGGCGACCCCGATCCGAAACTGCATACCGTGTCCGGATGCGTTGAGCAGCCACCCGGATCTCACACCATTTTTCGTTCAGGTTTTTCTTCATGGAACAGGCCGACGAAAAAGGCCGTTTCCCTTTTGAAATCAGGGTTTTGCCATCTACATTTGTCGCGCTTACAAGTAACCATTACACGGCCGAATTGTTTATCAGTAGCCCGTTTGATGGCCTCTTCGAAAAATAGAATCGATACAACAAACACCTTCCGCCACTATGATCTCATCGTTGCGCATGTTTTACACCTCAGTGGGAAGAAAGCTGGTGATGGCACTCACCGGACTTTTCCTATGCACCTTCCTGCTAGAACACCTCTACGGTAATCTGCAACTCTACAAAATGGATGGCGGCACAGCCTTCAATGAGTATGGAGAATTCCTGGTGAATAACATCATCATCCGTACGGTGGAGTACTTGCTTTTCGGCGGCATCCTCTTGCACGCGGTCGACGGACTGTACCTTACGTATCGAAACCGCAAGGCACGTCCTGTGCGCTACGCGGTGAATCGCGCGTCTACCAACAGCTCGTGGTTTTCCAGAAACATGGGATTGTCCGGCTCGGTCATTCTTGTATTCCTGGTAGTACACTTGCGCACCTTCTTCGTTCCTCATCGCCTCGAAGGCGTTGAAAGTTCGATGGCGATGGATGTCGCTTCTGCTTTCCAGTCGCCTGCCTACGCCATGCTTTACGTCGTAGCGATGTTGTTACTGGGCGCTCACTTGAATCACGGTTTCCAGTCGGCCTTCCAGACCATGGGCTGGAACAACCATAAATACGCTAACCCGCTTCGCACGATAGGCACCCTGTTCGCACTGTTAGTAACAGTCGGTTTCTCCTCCTTCCCGATCCTCTTCCACTTCGACATCTTCGGCGTGGCTTCGAACATCCTTCAAAACGGCCTCTGATCCGACGAACGCTCTCCGCTATGGCATCCTCTCCAAAACTGAACTCACGCATTCCAGAAGGTCCGCTTGAGACCAAGTGGACCCATCACAAATCGACCGTACGGTTGGTGAGTCCCGCTAACAAACGTCGTCTCGACGTCATCGTGGTCGGTACCGGTCTTGCTGGTGCATCCGCAGCTGCGAGTCTCGCCGAACTCGGCTACAACGTGAAAGCCTTCTGCTTCCAGGACAGTCCGCGTCGTGCGCATTCCATCGCTGCACAAGGCGGTATCAACGCAGCAAAGAACTACCAGAACGACGGCGACAGCGTTTTCCGTCTCTTCTACGACACCGTAAAAGGCGGCGATTACCGTGCACGCGAAGCGAATGTCTACCGTTTGGCGGAAGTGAGTACGGCCATCATCGACCAGTGTGTCGCACAAGGTGTCCCCTTCGCTCGTGAATACGGCGGACTTCTCGACAACCGTTCCTTCGGTGGTGTTCAGGTGTCACGCACCTTTTACGCTCGCGGACAAACAGGTCAGCAGCTCTTACTTGGCGCCTACAGTGCATTGGAGCGTCAGGTGGCAAAAGGTGCTGTGAAAATGTATTCTCGCCATGAAATGGTCGAGCTCGTCGTCATCGACGGCAAAGCGCGTGGTATCATCGCACGCGATCTGGTAACCGGTCAACTCGAACGCCACTTCGGACATGCAGTACTGCTGTGTACCGGAGGTTACGGCAACGTCTTTTACCTCTCAACCAACGCCATGGGCAGCAACGTCACCGCTGCCTGGAAAGCACACAAGAAAGGTGCTTACTTCGGCAACCCTTGCTTCACGCAGATCCACCCGACCTGCATCCCGGTGAGCGGCGATTATCAATCCAAGCTCACGCTGATGTCGGAGTCGCTCCGAAACGATGGTCGCGTATGGGTGCCGAAAGCCGTAGGCGACAAGCGCAAGCCGGAAGAAATTCCTGATGCCGAACGCGATTATTATCTGGAGCGTCGTTATCCTGCATTCGGAAACCTTGTACCGCGTGATGTCGCTTCACGCGCAGCGAAAAGTGTGTGTGATGAAGGCCGCGGCGTAGGACCATCCGGTCTGGCCGTATACCTTGATTTCCGTGATGCCATCAACCGCCTCGGCAAAAATGTGATCAGCGCGCGTTACGGCAATCTTTTCGAGATGTATGAAAAGATCACCGGCGAAGATCCTTACCAGACTCCGATGCGCATCTACCCGGCCGTGCATTATACGATGGGTGGATTGTGGGTCGATTACAACCTGATGACCACCGTGCCCGGACTTTATGCACTGGGAGAGGCCAACTTCTCCGATCACGGCGCGAACCGCCTCGGCGCATCGGCTCTTATGCAAGGTCTGGCCGACGGTTATTTCGTGATCCCTTATACGCTTGGCGATTACCTCTCCGACGACATCCGTACTCCTGCCATACCTACCACTCACGAAGCGTTCGATCAAGCTGAAAAGGCCGTTCGTGAGCGCACACAACGACTCATGGCTGTGAACGGTAAACAGACGGTCGAAGACCTTCACAAGAAATTAGGCCGCATCATCTGGGATTATTGCGGGATGTCGCGCACCCAAGAAGGTCTGACCAAAGCGCTCGGCATGGTACAGGATCTCAAGAAAGAATTCTGGAGCGACGTACGCATTCCCGGTGGTGTCGAAGAATTCAATCCTGAACTGGATAAAGCCGGTCGTGTAGCCGATTTCATCGAGCTGGGCGAACTCATGATCCGCGACGCACTCATGCGTAATGAGTCCTGCGGAGGACACTTCCGTGAAGAATCGCAGACCGAAGACGGCGAAGCCAAGCGAGATGACGAGAATTTCGGCTTTGTTGCTGCATGGGAATTCACAGAGAACGAACCCGTGTTGCACAAAGAGGAACTTCATTTCGATATCGTACATCCTACGCAACGCTCATACAAATGATCCTGAACGGCATCGCAGCCGTTGTAATGAACAAAAGACCATCAATATGTCCGATACAATCAACCTCAAGCTGAAGATCTGGAGACAGCGCAACAACAAGGATGCGGGTCACTTCGAAAACTATGATATGCCCGGCGTCAGTACGCACATGTCATTCCTCGAGATGATGGATGTCCTCAACGACCGACTTATCCGGGAAGGCAAGGACCCTGTCGCATTCGACCACGATTGCAGAGAAGGCATCTGCGGGATGTGCAGCATGTACATCAACGGACGTGCACACGGTCCGCTCAAAGGCACTACGACCTGTCAATTGCACATGCGCCATTTCAGCGATGGCGAAACGGTGACGATCGAGCCCTGGAGAGCTGCTGCATTTCCGGTGATCAAGGATCTCGTGGTCGATCGCAGAGCCTTCGATCGGATCATATCAGCGGGAGGTTATATTTCTGTCAATACCGGAAACGCACCCGATGCGAATGCCCTTCCTGTTGAAAAGCGCTTGTCAGACGAGGCATTCGATGCGGCTGCCTGCATCGGCTGTGGTGCTTGCGTCGCTGCCTGCAAGAACGCTTCAGGCATGCTGTTCCTCTCGGCGAAAGTCTCTCACCTGGCTTTACTTCCTCAAGGCGAACCCGAACGTCGTGAGCGCGTATTACGCATGATCGATGCGCACGATGAATCAGGACTGGGGTCCTGCACGAATACAGGAGCTTGCGAAGCGGAGTGTCCAAAAGAGATCTCCATCAGCCACATCGCAAGGATGAATCGAGAATATGTGAGGGCAGGGATGACCAAAGAATAAAAAAAAGCCGGATCGTTTGATCCGGCTTTTTTTCAATTGACGATTTTCAATTTCTTGATCCTGCTGACCGGACCAGGACAATGCTGGGAGTGACAGGCCAGACACGTGTTGACCACATTATCATAGGCTTGCACCTGATTGGTTTTTGCAGCGACGAAATTCTTTACCGAACTGGTGTAG
>JBJTRB010000110.1:0-2703 GCA_046075925.1 Bacteroidota bacterium
GTCGAGAGTCCCACTGAGCAGTAGAAACATCCCAACTCCAGTTATACAAACTGTCATAAATCGGGATCAACGTATTGAATGACGGAGACAAAGGATGTCTGGCTGCTCTTTTAAATTCCGCCCCACGCTGATTCAATGGAAATCCTGCACGGTTTTTTTCGGACTGAAAACCGGTGGGATGATCAGCTGTTCCAGCCGGTTGTTGGTGGAAAGCCGTTTTTCCAAATGGAAGAAGTCCGCGATGACTCGTTTTAGCAGGATGAAAATTAGACGAGCCGGCCGCTTGACCGAAAACCGCTGTAAAAACGAGTGATAATACCAGTAGTAGTTGTTTTTTCATGTGATGGAAGATGAGATGGAAAGGTTAGGCTTGATTCAGGCTGAAAAGTAACAATTGTTTTTCATGTCCATACAGTACACTTCAGCGAAAAACAAATAGCCAGTGGTGCCTTCTCGGCATTTCCACTGGCTATTTTCTGAAATAAGTTTCTAAAAAAGGAGATGAAATCTACCCTATTCTCTCAAAATAACATTGAAATCAGTTCGGGCGGATTGCCTTCAAGACCACTGGTCCTTCATCGGTTGTGAATCGGATCACCAATAAACCGGAAGCACTACTGAATGGTATTAGAGTATTGATTTCGATGTCATTTTTTGCCGAATAAACCAATCTTCCTAACGGATCATGAACAAACAGTGTATGAATGTGCTTGGAAGCATCACCTATGATGCGTAAACCTTGATCTGATAGGACGACCGTATATAGTTCGCTCAATGATTGATTGATGACTCCGGTGACTAAACAGGTATTGCAACTCGCCCATTGGGAGCAGACGGTCATATCCATATTACCCGTAACCAATGTCCTATTGGTATACTGTGTGTTTCCATTGGTACAAGGATCTGCTGCATTCAATACCTCCGTCACAGCAGTAGCGCCGCCATTTACAAACAGATACTCATATGGCGTGTTTGCATTCAAAGTGATAGCGCCTTCATAAATGTTCGGATTCGATGTGGCTGAAAGCAATGTTCCAGGGAAATTACTCCATCCACTCCAACTTCCGAAAACATAAACAGGCAAAGAATCTGGATTTTGAACTTGGAAAGTCACTACAACTGGAGGAATGGATCCGCCAAACTGGACATCATCCCAATAATACGTCTTGGTACCAGCAGTGGCGCCATCCGTACCGAAATTGAAGAAGGCCGATAACTTTTGATAGTTGTTTGAAAAATTGATCGCAGCTGTTCCGGATACGGGATTAGCGAAATCGAAAACCAGTGTCTCCCATGCATTGCTGGTCGTAGTGACCGCCTCCGTTTCAACACTGATAGCTCCGTTCAGCGGATCTTCTGCTTTTAATCGAATCGGAACGCCAGCATCTGGTGAATAGACTCGCATACTCATTGTAGTGGCACCAGCAGCAAAAGGAATAGGATTCGCAAATCCTAAAGATCCTCCGATGGTGGTTCCCGCCCAGAGCTGAGCAGTATTGAACTTGGTAGTACTGCAAACCAAATTAGACGCTCCAGTAGGGTCCAAACCGATCAAGCTGCCATTTCCACCAAAGTCAATCAAGTCATAATTTACTGCAGGATCGTCAAAAGTGACTGGCAAATCGACTTGCACAGGTATGACCGTAGCAATCTGGATATCATCGCAGTAATACGTTTTAGGTCCAGCCGTTGCTCCATCCACTCCGAAGTTGAAGAACACCGATAGTTTCTGGTAAGTATACGTGTAATCGATAGGTGCCGTACCTGTTGCCTGATTGGAAAAATCGAAGGAGAGTGTCTCCCATGCATTGCTCGTTGTCGTCAACACATCCGTCTCGACCGAATGAGTTGGGTCGTTAGGATCCTCCGCTTTCATTCTCACGACGATGCCTGAGTCGGGCGACCATACACGCATGGAAAGCGTCGTATTTCCTGGACTGAATGGAATCGGATTTGCTAATCCATTTCCGCCAATCGTAGTACCCGCCCACAGCTGTGCACCGCCTGTTTTATCGACCTGAAGCACCTGTGTGATGCCGGTAACAGGGTCGATCACGATTGAACTGACATTGCCACCGAAATCAACCAGGTTGTAATTCACATTGGAACCGTCAAAGTCGATCGGCAGGTCCACTTGCACCTGAACCGGTGCTGCGAATTGGATATCATCGCAGTAATACGTTTTAGGACCAGCCGTTGCTCCATCCACTCCGAAGTTGAAGAACACCGATAGTTTCTGATAAGTATACGAGTAATCGATCGGTGCCGTACCTGTTGCCTGATTAGAGAAATCAAAAGAGAGCGTCTCCCAGGCATTGCTCGTAGTAGTCAATACATCCGTCTCGACCGAATGTGTTGGATCGTTCGGATCTTCCGCTTTCATTCGTACGACGATGCCTGAGTCGGGCGACCACACACGCATGGTAAGCGTCGTGTACCCCGGGAAAAAGAAAATTTGACTTGCTAATCCGCTTCCGCCGATGGTGGTGCCAGCCCAAAGTTGTGCTCCGCCTGTCTTGTCGACTTGAAGCACTTGGGTTGTTCCGGAAACCGGATCAGTCACAATCGAACTGACATTACCACCGAAATCAACCAGATTGTAATTCACATTGGAATCGTCAAAGTCAATCGGCAGGTCCACTTGCACCTGAACCGGTGCTGCGAATTGGATATCATCGCAGTAATACGTTTTAGGACCAGCCG
>JBJTRB010000111.1:0-2102 GCA_046075925.1 Bacteroidota bacterium
TTCATGGAAAAGCGGGGCATACGCTCCTGTTTTTATTCGGATGATGATTATCCAAGGCGCTTGCGTCGATGTGAAGATGCTCCGACCATTTTCTTTACAAAAGGCAAATCTGACCTGCAGCCGCCATTTGCGCTTTCCATCGTAGGCACCCGTCGCATGACAACCCAAGGCCGTGATTTCTTGTCAGCATTCATCGAACGGATCGCTCCTATCGGAGTGACCATTTTCAGCGGTCTTGCTTACGGAGTCGATGTGCATGCGCACAAAGAATGTTTGAGATTCGGCTTACCTACCGTGGGCGTGGTTGCGCACGGTTTGGATCGACTTTATCCTTCAGCACACAAATCCGTAGCAGAAAAGATGCTAGATACTGGCGCTCTCGTCAGCGAATTTCCGATAGGCACAACTCCTGAGCGCGACAACTTCCCGGCACGAAACAGGATCGTTGCAGGTATCGCCGATGCGACGCTTGTCGTTGAATCGGCTCTTCGTGGAGGTGCCATGATCACGGCTGAATTCGCCAACGGTTACAACCGTGATGTGTTTGCTGTGCCCGGAAGAACGACAGATGTGTATTCGAAGGGATGCAATCACCTGATACGTTCCAACAAGGCCATGCTCATCGAGTCGGCGGATGAGCTTGTGATGGCCATGAACTGGCAGCCTGACACCAGGAAAGTGCCCGTGCAATTGCCACTTTTCTCTGAACTGAGTGCAGAAGAAAATCAATTGGTTGCGCTCATGCAGAACGGCCCTTTGCATTTGGATGAACTTGCAGCCAATGCGTCACTGCCGGTCAGCCGGACGTCAGTCCTTTTACTGGAACTCGAGTTCAAAGGGGTCGTCCGGCCTGCTCCGGGCAAGATGTTCCGGTTGACGCGATGAAAAGTCCGATGGTTCGCGTGTCGTCTTTTGAGAAAAAACCACGAATTTCACCGGCAGTAAACTTCCAGCCATGTACGACACGCTCCAGCCCGTTCTTGCCTCCGAATTGCACTCCATCCGTGAAGCCGGACTGTTCAAACAAGAAAGGATCATCAGCACCCCGCAGGGCGCTGAAATCATCGCTAACGGAAAACCGGTACTGAACTTTTGCGCCAACAATTACCTGGGGCTCTCCTCACATCCCAAGGTCGTAGAGGCGGCTAAGAACGCCATCGACACGCATGGCTACGGCATGTCCTCCGTCCGGTTTATCTGTGGAACGCAGGACATACACAAAGAGTTGGAGAAGAAAATAGCGACATTCCTCGGTACCGAGGATACGATTCTTTATGCTGCCGCTTGCGATGCGAACGGCGGTGTGTTCGAGCCGTTATTCAACGAGCAGGACGCCATCATCTCCGACGAATTGAACCATGCTTCCATCATCGACGGTGTACGTTTGTGCAAAGCGCAGCGCTTCCGTTATAAGCACAATGACATGTCCGAGTTGGAAAAAGCGCTGCAGGATACACAGCACCTCCGCCATCGGATCATCGTTACGGATGGGGTGTTCAGTATGGACGGCACCATCGCTCAGCTCGACAAGATCTGTGATCTGGCGGATCGTTACAGCGCTCTCGTCATGATCGATGAATGTCATGCTACTGGTTTCATGGGAAAAACCGGCAGAGGCACACACGAACATCGCGGCGTGATGGGTCGTGTCGATATCATCACAGGTACGCTCGGCAAAGCGCTTGGTGGTGCCATGGGCGGATTCGTTTCAGCCAAGAAAGAGATCGTAGAACTGCTGCGCCAGCGTTCACGGCCCTATCTTTTTTCCAACTCCCTTGCGCCCAGCATTGTCGGTGCATCGATTGCAGTGATCGACATGCTGAGCGAGACCACCGAACTCCGGGATAAATTATGGGAGAACACCCGTCGCTTCAGGAGCGGTATCACGGCTGCAGGCTTCGAGATCAAGCCGGGTGAGCACCCCATCGTTCCGATCATGCTTTACGAAGCCAAGGTCGCTCAGGAATTCGCAGCGCAGCTGCTGAATGAAGGCATCTATGTCATCGGTTTCTTTTATCCTGTGGTGGCCAAAGGCAATGCACGAATCCGTGTGCAGTTGTCAGCGGCGCACGAACCGCATCATATCGACCGCGCCATCGAAG
>JBJTRB010000112.1:0-3238 GCA_046075925.1 Bacteroidota bacterium
TTAGCGTATCCCGAAGAATGAAACCTGCAACGTTGGCTGTACGAGTGTGTAACACATTGCCCGAAGCGTCACTGATCGTATAGGTGTTTTCAGCAGGATAGTTGTTCGGCTTGTACTCGACCACGAAGCGGCCGTAATACGTATCCGTCGAATTGAAGGAGGTGGACGCAGTATCATTAGCAGGATAAGGATCCTGGATTCCATTCGGCGAAGAAATGGATACATGAAAACGGTCCACGGATGACGTCATCCAATCCGGAGCCGGCAATACCACTTCTTCTTTTTCCAGAAATGCCAACGTTCCATTCCATTGATAGGTCGAAACGGCTCCGCCTTCCCTGCCGTAGGTGAAAATCACCGATGAGAGCGGCTGGGCACCGGTGTTTTTCAAGATCACGACCGGATCGTCACATACCGGATTGAAGCGCATGTATTCGGTGCGCTTGGATGGAGACTTGATTGCATCGATAGCGGCATCGACAGAAAAAGATGGTGGTCCGTACGAAACCAACTGATGATTGACCCTGTAGTTGGTAGACCCGGGATTCGCTATGTAGGTCATGGAGTAATCGACGGGGAATTGCTGACCCGCCGTCACATAGGGTGTGATGTCCGACTCGAAAACATCGACTGCCGCACCCGGACACCAGCCTGCCCTGTCGTAAATCCAGGTTCCTCCCTGAGGATAAATGGGATTGTCAGCACACGCCTTCCAAACCTGGCGCGTGAAAGAGGTCGAGCCGTCGATGGTCAAAGTATGATTACGTGGAATGAATTCGCCCTCCTGACCATGTCCGCTAATCTGGGAGCGCAACTTGAACATGGAAGCTCCGGGGTCTAACGTGGCGGTGCGAGGTTCATAGTACGTGTCATTGTAGATCTGACTCCAGCTGGGATAGATCCATGTTCCATTGGGCCAGATGTTAGAAATGCTCCTGACCGGTCGCGGAGGAGTTCCTTCATAAAAAACGAATCGGATATCATTGTCTTCCTGATAACGCGCCCCATCCATGGATAGATAAACATCTCCACGGAGTGCAGGAGCGTAATCGGTCACGTCGAATTCCCACGTGCGACCGGTAAGGCCGTTCATATTAAGCCCGATGCCATACGGTGTGATGAAATTGATCAGCTCCAGGTACATGGGGCGTTTCCTATAGTAGGTCAAGGTGGAGGATGCGAGTGTATCGATGGGTTGAACAACGATGGAATCGACCACCACATTTGTTGTATCGTATAGGTATGCATATCCGGACGATCCGGCCGGCCACACATAAGATGTATCTCCCGGCTGGAGGTCGTTATTCACAACCGAATAGGTGATGACACGCGAAGGATTACGTAGTACGGAATCCAGTACGATCACTTGTTGAACCGTAGAAATATATTGCCCTTGAATGAACGTAAAATCCGGTCGGGAATTCACAGACCTGAAATTCCTGAACAGCTCATCGCCCCTGCGCTGCATACGGCAGGGATTGAGCAGGAGTCCATTTTGAGCATATCCGCTTTGATCGATAGCTGTACTACCGTTGCTTTCATTCAGCGGGAAGTAAGATAACATGCGAGCATAGTCGGGATGAGCAGGAGAAATGGTTTCGTACAGTATGGAGGCAATGGCAGCTGAATCCAAGGCTTTATTCCAAACCGAAACTTCGTCCAGTCCGCCATAATATTGATAGCCTGGCGTGGAGTTGCCGAACCAGAGATTGGTCAGGTCGATCGGGTAGACTTTACCCGTGCCGGTTACCCAGGTGGTGCCGTTGAGGAAAATTTTCATTTCGCCGGTGGTTGCATTCTTGGTAAATGCCCAATGCGTCCAGCGTCCTTTGTAATCCGCCGGATCGGCCTGACGGTTGATGCGATCATAGCTTCCTCCGTTGGCGCCGCAATCCCAGTAAACACTCTGGTCGGACCATGGAAGATGGATGTTGACGTGACGGTTGTTGGAAGCATTGGTTCCATAGGCGATACTGGTATTGGCCGGGAGTGCACTGCTATCTCCGTACGACCAGAAAGCGATGGTGATCTCGTTACTGATGGAATCGAGCAAGGTAGCGGGCACTATCAAGGTGTTGCCGTTGCTGTTACAATCCAGGTAATTATCCTCTTGATCCGAAACGATACCCGAGACCCCTACCGTATTCCCACCGGATTGGAAAAAACTGTTTCCGGCGACGCCAACTGTAGGCGTAGATCCTACAGGGGTCGACCAGGTAATTTCCATCAGCAGATTAGAAACACCATCCCAGTTGAAATCACGAAAGAACTCCAATCGTCGGTCGGAAGGAGTGGTGATGGCCGGGAACAACGTCGTCAACTTGTAAACTTCAAGGAATCCGTCCGACTCAGGTCGAGGCAGTAAAGGCGCTGAAGCGGTTGTATGCTTGAGTGAAAAGGTCAGATCGACTAACGTATCCGTAGAAAGCGAAGGCTGTAAAGGAAAAGTCAACCCGGTCAAAGGTCCCGCTGACATCCCGGCGGCTGAAAGTTCGGCGGCTGTCCATAGGTATTGGCTCCGACGTACGGTACTTCCGCCGAAAGGAGAAATTGCCAAGGAGGAATCGTAAACTGGGCGCGACACTGTTTCACTCAACACGCTGTCGCGTTGCACGATATATTGCGCTGTCTGTAGGTAGTCGTAAACCGGCTGATCGGTATAAGAGAATACAGTATCCGAAAAATTGGAAACGATCACAGAGGCCTGCGTAGCACGAAGTGAATCCGTTTGGGAGGAATCCACTATATAGGTATAGCAATTGTAATCCCACTCTCCACAGCCCTGATTGGTGTTGGCTCCGGTCGAAACCAGACCGTTCTTGCAACGCATGCTGTATTGCATGATGATTTTCTCGTACGTCTTTGTCGAGTCGTCGGGAAAATGAAAAATACCGGCACGCAGAGTGGTATCGAAACGGAGCGTTTGTACCACCGTGGTGTCGCCTGTTCCAGCGAACGCATGTTCTTTATATATGAGTAATAAGCTAAGAAGGCTGGCGAACAAACTAGGCAAACGGTTGGATGTCATGATTTGAGTATTGATTAGCAGAAACGGGGATAGTAGAGATCAGCCTGTTATGGGTTTTACTAAATATGGAGGACGGTAATCGGCTGCAATTAAGACAATAATAAAAAGTGTAAGGATCATTATCTAATTGACATTCGAGAATCCGGGGGTGAACAACCGGATCTCTTTTTAGAACGTAAAAGCCTGAAAAAAGGACCTTTATCATATTTT
>JBJTRB010000113.1:0-3830 GCA_046075925.1 Bacteroidota bacterium
GGACAAGCGCTTCATGGATCTCGCACAGCGTTCAGGATTCTAAATCATTCCTGACGGAAAATACCGAAATGCCAGGCAGCAGGATTCCACCGCTTCCTGGCATTTCGCTTAGTAGGATAAAATGCCAATCGAACTCTTACGCAAAATCACCACATCGCTGACCTGGCGTTTACCGACGGAAGAAAAGGTGCTCTACCTTACTTTCGACGATGGTCCTATTCCCGTGGTGACGCCATGGGTGCTGGATCAACTTGGAAAATACCAGGCAAAGGCGACTTTTTTTTGTGTGGGGAACAACGTTCGAAATCATCCGGAAATCTTCCGCCGCTTGAATGAAGAAGGTCATCGGGTCGGCAATCATACCGAACATCATACGAACGGATGGACGGTATTGAACCGGGAATACTATCTGGACATAGCTCTCTGTGCACGCGTGGTGAAATCGGATCTGTTCCGACCACCTTACGGAAAAATCCGTCCGACGCAAGTGGCCAGATTACGTAAGGACTACCGGATCGTCATGTGGGATGTGCTTAGTAAGGATTATGACCAGGATCTGGACGGCGATACCTGTTACGATCGTGTTGTGCGAGAAGCCAAACCTGGATCCATCATCGTTTTCCACGATAGCATCAAAGCCGAAGAAAGGCTGAGGGTCGCATTGCCCCGGGTTTTGGAGCATTTCTCCAGCCAAGGGTTCCGCTTTGCCCCCATACCCTGATTCCTGCTTCGCTTGTGCATCCTTCCAAACCATCCTTGATTATCTTTGTTAAACCAGCATGTCACTGAACTCCTATCCCGCTTACTGTAACGACCTTCGTCACTATTCCAGATTCATTACGCGTGAAGTCAGGATCGGTGATTTACGGATGGGTGGAGATAATCCGATTCGTGTGCAGTCGATGACTACGACGGATACGATGAATACGGCAGCCACCGTAGCGCAAAGTATCCGCATGATCGAAGCGGGCTGTGAACTCGTGCGGATCACGGCTCCCAGTGTTAACGAAGCACGTAATCTGGAGAACATACGGAATGAACTCCGTCGACTCGGCTACAAGACACCGTTGGTGGCCGACATCCACTTCACTCCCAACGCTGCCGAGGTAGCAGCCAGGATCGTAGAGAAGGTCAGGGTGAATCCTGGAAACTATGCTGACAAGAAAAAATTCGAAACGATCGAGTATACGGACGATGCTTATCAGTCAGAGCTCGAACGGATCCGCGAACGCTTCATTCCGCTTGTCCGTATCTGCAAAGAGCATGGTACCGCCATGCGCATCGGCACCAACCATGGATCACTGAGCGATCGGATCCTCAGTCGTTACGGTGATACACCTCATGGCATGGTCGAGTCAGCAATGGAATTCCTTCGCATCTGCCAAGACGAAGGTTACCACGAGCTCGTCTTATCCATGAAAGCCAGCAACACGCAGGTGATGGTGCAAGCGTATCGCTTGCTGGTGGCTACGATGAAGTCGAACGGCATGAACTATCCGCTGCACCTCGGTGTCACGGAAGCAGGCGATGGAGAAGATGGCCGTATCAAATCGGCCGTCGGAATCGGCACCTTGTTGGAGGACGGACTAGGAGATACCATTCGCGTTTCACTCACGGAAGATCCTGAATTCGAGATCCCTGTTGCGAAAGCGCTGGCGGATCGGTACGAGAACAGACGCCGTAGCGAAAATCCGGTTCTTCTGCAGGATAAGGTCCTTCTCCCCTATTCACCCTACGACTACAGTCGCCGCGAAACGGCCGCTACGATGAACATCGGCGGACGTAATGTGCCAAGGGTCATTGCCGATTACAGCGATCGAAATCAGATCACTGCCGCTTCGTTATTCGGAGTGGGTTACGCTTACTCCGTTCCTACAGATAAATGGAACCTGAGTGACCAGGCCTGCGACTTCGTGTATGTCGGCGACAAATCTGTCGACTTCGATATTCCAGGCACCCTTGGCATTATCGTCAACTCGGAGAATTACAATTCATCTTTTGCGAAAGCACGGCATTATCCGCTATTCTGCGCGGAAGAATATTTCAGAGCTACACGCCGTTCAGAAGAGCTCAACTTCGTAGCGATTGTCGCTACTTCCATTACGGATGATAACGCGTTCGACCTCTCCAAGCTGGATCCGACTGTCGTCTTGATTGTCGACACCATGGAAGAGCATGGAATGGCTGATGAGCGTAGCATCATCGCTTCACTCCTGGAGAGAGGATGCGACCGGCCGGTCATCATCAAGCGTAATTATTCAGGAATCAGCGAAGATCAGTTACAACTCTTCGCTTCGACTGATTTGGGCGGACTGCTGCTCGACGGCATGGGCGATGGTATCTGGATCAAAGCTCCAGGCATTTGCTCGGAAGCAGCGGTGAACCGCACCGGCTTCGGACTGCTCCAGGCGACCCGCACACGCATTTCCAAAACCGAATACATCTCTTGTCCGTCCTGCGGTCGCACGTTGTTCGATCTGCAGGAAACAACGGCAAAGATCCGTTCTCGTACCGATCACTTGAAGGGCGTGAAAATCGGCATCATGGGCTGTATCGTGAACGGTCCGGGCGAAATGGCCGACGCCGATTATGGTTATGTCGGAACCGGAGCCGGAAAAATCACACTTTACAAAGGAAGGGAAGTCGTGAAGCGGAACATCGATGAATCGAAAGCGGTGGACGAGCTGATCGGACTGATTCGTGAGTACGGCGATTGGGTGGAGAAAGCCTGAGCGGCTGCTATCACTTCAAGCCGAAGACTTCTCTGCTTACCCACGCTTTACCCCATTCCGACAGTTCCTCTTCTGACCACAACGCGGGGTAGAAAATCCGTTTCTGAAAACGCGGCGGAAGATACTTCTGCCAGTTAGTACCGCCAGTGGCGGCGATATCCTGAGGATCTTTTTGCAGGTAACGGACGGCAGATTTATAATGACTGAGTGGCCAATTCACGTTGACATTCACGTCGAGTAGACGGAGTGCGTTGACCAACGCGCTGTCATTTCGCTCTTGCTCGGAGAGTCCCTGATAGATCTTCCAAAGGTTGCAATCGCGGTATTGCTCGGCCAAGCGGACCAATGTATCGGAGTATTTCAATTCGAACTGCCGAAGCGTCAACGTCTTCTTGCCTGTGGCGAGCTCAGTCGCTCCGGCCTTCCAATAGATATGTTCGTATTGTTCCTGAATCGAAGCGTCCCCTGATTCAAAGCGAGGACGGACGTCCTTATCGACCAAGCGGATGAAATCGGTGCAACAGATTTCAATCATCCGGTACTGTGCGCTTTGGAATCCACTGGCCGGAAGGAGACTCATCCTGAATTTGAGGAATTGTTCCGGCTCCATGCCGTCCACCATGATGTCGAAGGAGCGCACGAGATTTTCAAAATAACTGTTGATTCGCTCGATACGGCGTAGCAGGAATTTACCATCCACCGGTTTCTTGTTGCTGATCTGATCTATTTCGCTAAGACATAATTTGAAATAGAGCTCCGTGATCTGGTGATAAATGATGAAGATCTGTTCGTCAGGGAAGCTGGTTTTGGGATTCTGCAGCGACAGCAACGTATCTGCGTGGATGTAATCCCAATAGGTCAGGTAATCCGCATACAACAAGCCATCCAGGTAGGACATCAGGTCCTGACCCATGGCATTGTATTTTTTCTCGAGGGCTTCGAGCCGTTGGAGTAATTCGGGCTTTAATTCCATGAAGCCCAAATGTCGTAAAAAGTCGGCAACGAATTTCAATAAAGCAGGGAGACCCTGCCAATATAATTGTGTCTGTCTCCACAGTAATCGATTGTATACATCTTATAAACATATACATCTTCTGG
>JBJTRB010000114.1:0-2285 GCA_046075925.1 Bacteroidota bacterium
GCCTACGTTGGTCAGTGTGAACGTACCATCCTGGATTTCGTCCGGCTTCAATTTGTTCTGACGTGCGCGGTTGGCCAGGTCGTTCACCGTTTTGGTAAGACCGTACAGGTTGAGAATATCGGCGTTCTTGATGACGGGTACGATCAGGTTGCCGGATGGTAGAGCAGCGGCCATGCCGATGTTGATGGACTTCTTTACGATGATCCGATTACCATCGACCGATACGTTGATCATGGGGAAGTCACGGATAGCACGGCATACGGCTTCGATGAAGAGCGGCGTGAAGGTGATTTTCTCGCCCTCTTTTTTCTCGAAAGCCCCTTTTACTTTCTCCCTCCACTTGACCATGTTGGTCACATCGGCTTCGACGAACGAGGTGACGTGCGGCGAAGTGTGTTTGGAATTGACCATATGCTCAGCGATGAGCTTGCGCATACGATCCATTTCGATGATCTCGACATTTCCTGAAACAGGGATACTGACCTGAGGTGCAGGTGCAGGTGTTTTAACGGGCGCAGAAACAGGGGAAGGAGCAGTCGGGGTGGAAACAACTGATCCGCTTTTCTTACGGCTGATGAATTCAAGCAGATCCTGTTTGGTCACCCGATCATTCGCACCTGAACCGGATATGGATTCCAGTTCCGCCATCGATATACCTTCTTCGCGGGCGATATTCCGTACCAAAGGCGAATAGAACCGACCACTACCTGAAACTCTGGAGATACTCTCCGCTGGTTCCGAAGCATGTCCGTTGGAAGTAACGGGAGCAGCTTTGGCGACTGCTGGTGAAGCCACGGATGCAGTGGAGGCAACAGGAGATGCAGCGGGTTGTGAAGGTGCCGCAGCCGGAGCAGTTGCCTGCTGACCGACGGGAGCAATCAACGCAATCACTTCGCCCACTTTTACGACTTGACCTTCCTCGAACATCCTTTTCGAAAGGGTTCCGGCTGAGGGAGAGGGTACTTCGGAGTCGACCTTATCGGTCGCAATTTCCAACACCGGTTCATCCACTTCGATGCTATCGCCTTCTTTTTTAAGCCACTTGAGAATGGTCGCTTCTGCGACACTTTCGCCCATTTTGGGCATGATAAGTTGAAACATAGTAGAGCCTGTTGTACGCACTGGAACAGAGAGCCGAACCAGCACGACTTAGGTTTCAAATTTAATCAAAGTTGCACTCAGGAAACCGGATTCCGGCCTAAATTTCTGACACCTTTCCAGATGATCCAGAGGTCTTTGGAAACCGTGTAATCCTTGGCATACAATGCATTGAGCCTGTTCAGGGTAGCGGGATTCATGGATTGGCTCATAACCCCGTCGGACGGATGAAGTACGCCTTGTTTGAGGGATGGTAAACCGCTTTCGGAGGCTGGAGTGGCATCAAACCCGACCCAGGACAATTTATTAGCGATTACGCCGATCAGGTTCATGAACAGTCCGGCAGGTCTGCGCTGAATCAGGAGTAAAAGCGGCAAAGCAGGTAACATAAAAAAAGAAACCAGAAGATCGATCAATCGTTTGTTTCTGCGATTGCTGCTTCTGCTGATGCTGTTGATGTCGACCACGTACAGTTCGCCCGGATCATCGATATCCGAAGATCCTATGATGAACATGCTTTCAGGCGGTGCGATCTTGAATTCCACCTCCCGGCCTTCGATGGCTCCCATCTGACGGATGATCTCCCGGGAAGACATATCCTTCGCACAAAAAATGATTTCGTCCGGATTGAATACATCCACCATGTCTTTCAGCTTGGACGCATTGCCCAACAGGAATTGTCGGTATTCAGGCAAAGAGGTGGTGTAGGGTGATTCGTCCGGTTGTACGAATCCGATGAAGTTGTGCTGGGTGCCGCTCATCTTGAGCAGTGAAAGCACCCGTACGCCTTCATCGGCATCACCGATGATCATCAGACTTTTCTTGGCGTCAGTGGATAATGGGAATTTTTTCGGGAGTGCGAAATGAAGCGTCATCCGCATCAGTACCATACCGGTTGCTGCCATGAAGGAGCCGATCAGGATCATGGCACGCGAGAACCGGTATGCTTCAGGCAACAGGGCGTAAATCACCAAGATGATCAATGTGCCCGTCAATAACCCTCTTACCATTTTCCCGAACCTTATCGGCGCATCATAGCCGCCGCTGAAGTAGACCGACACGAGCCACATGCTGATGTAGCTCGGAACAGCCCATCGCATGTAATCGGCAGGGTAGTGGACATTCACTTTTTCGCCCCAATAGTTTTTCAGAAAAAACATGGCCAGAAGTAGGAATAGGAAGTCGGC
>JBJTRB010000115.1:0-3134 GCA_046075925.1 Bacteroidota bacterium
CCATGACTTAAGGGGTTTATTAAGTCGTCGGGATCGGTGCGGGTTCTTTAATTATCAAAACGACTGAAACGTCAGTCGGATAAAACATGTCATACGCTATGGATAGCAACCTGATTATTGTCGCATTGATGGTCGGAATGGTTGGACTGGGAGGCGGCTTTGCCATTTCCCGGTTTTTGCTGAACCGTACCCTCAAAGCGCGCGAAAATTCGGCCAACTCGAAGGCGAAAGCCATCTTGAAAGAAGCCGAAAGTGAGGCCGAAGTGATCAAAAAGAACAGGATCCTTGAAGCCAAGGAGAAGTTCCTTCAGTTGAAAAGCGAACACGAAAAGCTGATTGCTGAGAAAGACAAGAACATTTCCATTGCTGAAAACCGCATCAAACAGAAGGAGTCCAATCTTGCCCAGAAGCTGGAGCAGACTCAAAAGAAGCAACAGGAATTTGAAACCTTGCAGGGTAATCTGAAGAATCAGTTGCAGATTCTGGATGGAAAGAAAGAGGAACTCGCCAAACTGCATCAGCGGCAGGTGGAGAACCTGGAGAAGATTTCAGGTCTAAGTGTTGAACAAGCCAAATCCCAGTTGGTCGAAGCACTCAAAGCGGAGGCCAAGACAGATGCCATGTCCACCATCAAGGACATCATGGAAGAGGCCAAGTTGACGGCCAACAAAGAGGCCAAGAAAATCATCATTCAGACCATCCAGCGCGTCGCTACGGAGCACGCCGTTGAAAATGCAGTCACCACGTTCCCGATCGAGAACGACGAAGTGAAGGGTCGAGTCATCGGTCGCGAAGGACGAAATATCCGCGCCCTGGAGGCCGCCACCGGAGTTGAAATCATCGTCGACGACACCCCCGAGACCATCATCCTTTCCTGCTTCGATCCTGTTCGCAGGGAAATCGCACGTCTATCCTTGCACCAGCTTGTCTCTGACGGACGCATTCACCCGGCTCGTATCGAAGAGGTAGTTGCCAAAGTGAAGCGCCAACTGGAAGAGGAGATCGTTGAAGTGGGCAAACGTACCACCATCGATCTGGGTATCCACGGACTGGCTCCCGAGTTGATCCGCATGGTGGGTCGTATGAAATACCGTTCTTCCTACGGTCAAAACCTCTTACAGCACTCCCGCGAAGTGGCCAATCTGTGCGCGACCATGGCCGCTGAGCTCGGACTGAATGTGAAACTGGCCAAGCGTGCCGGGCTGTTGCACGATATCGGAAAAGTACCGGATGATGAGCCTGAATTGCCGCACGCTATCCTCGGTATGAAACTCGCCGAAAAGTTCAAGGAGAACGTTGAAGTATGCAATGCCATCGGAGCTCACCACGACGAGATCGAGATGACCAGCATTATCTCTCCGATCGTTCAAGTATGCGACGCCATCTCCGGTGCTCGACCTGGTGCACGTCGCGAGGTGGTCGAATCCTACATCAAGCGTCTCAAGGAAATGGAAGCGCTGGCGTTATCCTACCAGGGTGTAGAGAAGACTTTCGCCATTCAAGCAGGTCGTGAGCTGCGTGTCATCGTCCAAAGCGAGAAGATCAGCGACAAGCAGGCCGAGGTGCTTTCTTTCGATATCGCCAACAAGATCCAGAATGAAATGACCTATCCCGGACAGGTGAAGGTCACCGTCATTCGTGAGACCCGCTCGGTGAATTACGCGAAGTGACAAAACGAGTCCAAACGATTTTATCCCCTCCGCATCAGGAGGGGATTTTTTTTACCCTTATTACCCGCTATATTCGTGCTGTATGACGTCGGGAAAGCATTTTCCAAGTTGGCTGCCGGATTCGACCGTCATCCGTAATTTTCTGCTGTACGTTTCTGGTGCAGCCTTGCTGCGCGGTGTGGGTTTCTTTCTGATTCCAGTCTACACACGCTACATCGTTCCGGCCGAGTACGGTAAGCTGGAACTGCTCAACACCTTTACCTCGACGATTGAAATCCTGTTCACCCTTGGATTGTTCCAGGTGTTTTTCATGGAGTTCTTCAAAAGGGGAGAAGCGGAAAGGAAAGAGCTGATCGACCGGATCCTTTCAGCCTACATCGTTCTGACCTCTGCCTTGTATCTGGTCGCTGCCGTCGCCATCTTGTTTTTTCATGAATTGCTTGACCCTGACATTTCGGTATCGTTGATCCTGCTGGCGGTTTCGGGTTCCTACTTGAATTTCTTCCAAAATTGTTTCATCGCTTATTTACGACTGAACGAACGTGCGAAGCTGCTGACCATGGTGCAGGTGTTGTTCGGGATATCGGCCATCGGACTCAATATCCTGATGGTGGTGGTGTGGCATACTGGCATCGTGGGAATCGTTCTGGCTAATCTTGTAACGGTCATCCTGACATCCTTGCTCGCTTTGGCTACTTACCGACGAAAACTCGGAGAGTTCCATTGGTATGTCAGCAAGGCCGATTTCAAGCATGTACTTTCGCTCGGACTGATGTTCGTGCCAGGGTCGGTTTCCTTCTGGCTGATGAACAGCGTCAGTCGTTGGATGTTGTTGAGCTTTTCCGGGTTGCACGAGGTCGGAATTTATTCAGTAGCCGTGAAGTTCAGTTCCATTTTCGATCCGTTGGTCGTTCAACCCTTCTTGAGCGCTTACAGTCCAAGGACCTTGCACCGATTTTCGGAAGGCAGCTTCGAACAGCGATTAGGCAAGCTCCTACCGGTCATGTTGATCGTATTCTTGTTGTTGGGTTGGATCATGTCGGTTGTATCGGCATGGATCGTTGACCCTTCGTATGCCGATGCCGCCTTGCTGGTTACACCTTTGATCATGGCTGTCGGTTTCGGTCTGATGGCCAACATGGCCAACCTCGTGATCATCTTTCATCGGAAGATCCACCTCGGGTTCATTTCGGTCTTTTCCGGTTTGCTGGTTTCCACGATCGCCAATTACCTGCTTGTGCCGATCTATGGAGGTGCGGGTGCTGCATGGGGCACCTTGATGGGTAATCTTTTCTGGATGTCCCTGGTATTGATTTTTCATTTCAGGGAGATGCGGGGAAGAGCATAAGCTGTATCGATCATGACGCAGGTATCGAAATGATCTGAAGCCGTTCTGAATGCCCCTTGTTGACAATCATTGACTGGTGCAGCGTGGTCCGGCGCTGCTATTTTCGTAATTTTGAA
>JBJTRB010000116.1:0-2224 GCA_046075925.1 Bacteroidota bacterium
TCCAGGTGCCCAGGTCGCTCCAACCGAATTCGGCACTCAGTACATAAACGTTCTTCGCCTTCTCCATGATGCCGTAATCGATGGAGATGTTGGTGCACTTTTCATATACTCCCTTGATGAACTCCGCTTCGGCAGGAGTACCGTATGTGCTTTTTCCGTCTTCGAATAGGGCATGCATATCCGGCAAGTGCTGCGCGAATGCATGCAGGATACTGTCGGCTCTCCAAAGGAAGATGCCTGCATTCCAAAGAAACTCACCTGATTTCAGGAAGAACTTGGCCATTTCCAGGTTCGGCTTTTCCGTGAAGGTCTTCACTCTGGAAATCCGGAATGTTTCGTCATCGCCTCCCTCTTGGAATTGGATGTAGCCGTACCCGGTATCCGGACGACCTGGTTGAATGCCGATGGTGAGCAAGTGGTCTCCCGAAGCCGTGAAGGCGAGTCCTTTCGTTACCGCCTCAGTGAAACTTTTTTCATCCTTGATCACATGGTCGGATGGTGCCACGATAAGGTTCGCCTCCGGATTGATAGCTCTGATCTTCGAAGCGGCATAAGCCACACAGGGAGCTGTGTTGCGACGCAAGGGTTCGGCAAGCACTTGGGAGCGATCGAGATCGGGAAGCTGTGTGTAAACGTGCTCGAGGTAACTTTCGTTGGTCACGATGTAGATGTTCTCTTTCGGACAGACGGAAAGGAACCTGTCATAGGTCTGTTGAATGAGTGTTTTTCCGGACCCTAGAATATCCAGGAACTGTTTAGGGAAACTGTTCCTGCTCATCGGCCAGAAACGGCTTCCGATGCCGCCGGCCATGATCACGCAGTAATTGTTTTTCATCGAAGAGGTCACGGTTGATATAACCATCAGGCGGAAAGTTCGCCAAGTACTTTTTCAAGTTGAGAGAAAACGTCGGCTATCTTATGCTTGTCGCATGTTCCGACGGACAGTCGGTACCACGGAGAATGATCACTCGCGCCGAAAGCGGAGAAAGGAACCACCGCCAGTTTGGCTTCATTCAGCAGATGCTGAGTAACCGCTTTCTGGTCGGCCAGCGGGGAGCCGTCTTTCTTTTTCCTTCCGGTAAGATCGAATTTCACGGTTAGGTAAATGGCTGCTTGAGGTGCAATGGCTTCAACCGGATGTCCGGCTTTGCGCAATCGTTCGAAGCCTTGGTAAAAACCATCCAAACGTTCAGCTACTTCCTTCTTGAAGGAGGACAGAAAGCGATCCACCTGATCCGATTGTTTCAGGTATTCAGCCGAAGCGACTTGCTCGGCCTTCGGTGCCCAGGCACCGATGTGCGAGAGGATGGCTTTCATCTTGTCGATGATGCGCTGCGGGCCGAAGGCCCAACCGACACGAACGCCAGTTGCTGCCAAGGATTTCGAGAGACCGTCCACGAAGATAGTGTAGTCGCGCAGTTCAGGTCGTAGCCGGATGGGATCGTAGTGAATGGTGTCGCCGAATGTAAGTACCCAGTAAATCTGGTCGTACATCAGGTATAAAGGCTTGCCGCTGGTTCCGCGTCGTTTGTTTTCCTCGACTACCAGATCACAGATGGCTTCCAGTTGTGATTGACTGAATATGGTTCCTGTAGGATTCAATGGGGAGCAGAGTGCCAGCAGGGTGGCATCTTTCAAGTAAGGACGCAGTTCATCAGCCGTAGGCATGAAATTGTTTTCGGGTCGGGTCTCCACGAAAACAGGTTTTGCGCCTGACAGATGGCAATAATGATTGTTGTTCCAAGAGGGAACAGGGAAAACCACGGTATCGCCCGGATCGAGCAACGTGACATAGGTGGCATAGATGAGTGGACGTGCTCCACCTGAAATCAGGATCTCATCAGCTGTATAATCCAATCCCTGGCGCTGCTTGAGGAAATCAGCAACGACCTTGCGGAGCTCAAGCATGCCATTGGCTGCAGGGTAGTTGGTGTGATGGTGTTCGTAGGCATCGATAATGGCCTGATTCAGTTCAGCAGGAATGGGGAAGATGGCGGGATCGAAATCTCCGATGGTGAAGTTGTGGATGCGCTCTCCCTGCCGGATTTTTTCATGGATGTCAGCAGCCAGTTTGATGATCTCAGATCCGATCAGGTTCTCGGCCATTTCTGAGACAGGCAGCGTTGTGCGGCGGGTCGACTGGTTATCAGACATCTGACTTTTCTTTGAAGCGCAAAGGTACTTTAATTTGCGGCTCGCAGGACTTCGAGAAAGTCCGAAAAAG
>JBJTRB010000117.1:0-5489 GCA_046075925.1 Bacteroidota bacterium
CGCATGGCAGGATGTGCCTTGTTTGATTCAAGAGCAGAATTCCTACGCAGGTGTGACCAATCGCATTCTTTCCAAGGTGGTAAAGCGTATTTGTGTGGCCTATCCTGGAATGGAACGTTATTTTCCTGAAAAGAAGATCGTACTTACTGGGAATCCGGTGCGAAAAGATCTGCACGAACTACATTCCAAGAAAGAGGAAGCACTCAGCTATTTCCGACTCGATGCCGGTCGTCCCGTTTTGTTGGTGATCGGTGGAAGTTTAGGAGCACGCACCGTCAACCAAGCGGTCGCTGCCGGCTTGCAGCGTTTCGTGGAAAAGGGAGTGCAGGTCATTTGGCAGACCGGTAAATCCGGATTCGAAGCCGCAAAGCAGGCCGCTGTAGGAATGGATGCTTCAGGTATCCGGGTGTATGACTTCATCCAACGCATGGATTTGGCCTATGCCGTATCCGACCTTGTCGTGTCGCGGGCAGGAGCCAGCTCCGTTTCTGAAATGGCGGTGGCAGGTAAGCCCTCCATCCTTGTGCCTTCGCCGAATGTTGCCGAAGATCATCAGACCAAAAATGCCTTGGCGATGGTGAATCGGCAAGCGGCCATTATGGTCAAGGATGAGCAGGCCCACAATCGTCTGGTCGATGAATCCCTTTCGCTGATAGTTGACTCCCAAAAGCTGGGTCAACTGTCTTCCAATATCAGTCAGTTGGCCATGCCCGATGCTGCGGATAGCATTGTCCAGGAAGTTTATCAATTAATAAACTCCACTCGATGATGACGTTCGATTCCATTCGCTCGGTTTATTTCCTTGGCGCAGGCGGTATCGGCATGTCTGCACTCGCCCGCTATTTCAAAGCGATGGGTAAGAAAGTCGGAGGCTATGACAAGACTCCGACCGTGCTCACGAAGGAGTTGATCAACGAAGGGATCTCGATCCATTTCAATGACGACATCGCTTCAGTGGAGGTGGAATTCAAAGATCCGGGCAGCACGCTGATCGTACTCACACCGGCTATTCCGAAAGGACATGGCGAGTGGGACTATTTCAGGCAGAACGGATTCGAAATCATGAAGCGTTCGCAGGTTCTCGGACTGATCACCAAAGACGCTTTTACGGTAGCGGTCGCTGGAACGCACGGAAAGACCACGACATCCAGTCTGATTGCACACCTGATACGTCATGCTGGAATTCCTTGCACGGCTTTTCTCGGAGGCATCTCCAAGAACTATGATACGAACCTGTTGATCGGAAAAGAACACGAAGGCCGTCATATCGTGGTGGTCGAGGCGGATGAATACGACCGTTCTTTCCTTACGTTGTTTCCGGATGTGGCGGTAGTCACTTCCATGGATCCGGACCATCTTGATATTTATGGCTCCGATCAGGAGATGAAGTCCACGTATCTTCAATTCATCGGTCAGATTAAGGAAAGCGGGTTGCTGGTGATCCGTTCAGGTCTGCCGACAGGCCATCCTGTTTGCAGGCATACGGATTATTCGGTGCGTGGTCCGTCCAAGCAGCATGCGGCTGCTATCTCGATCAAAGACCACAGGTATCATTTCGATTGGAGCGATGGATTGATCACCTTCAAAGACTTGACTACGGGACTCCCTGGTGAGCACAATGTGGAAAATGCGATTGCCGCCATCACCGTTGTGCGTTCGTTAGGCATTCCTGAAAACGTTATCCGGCAGGGCTTGGCCACTTACACGGGCGTCCGTCGCCGCTTCGATTATCAAGTGCAAAACGATCGATGCGTGTACATCGACGATTATGCACATCATCCAGAGGAGTTGAAGGCATGCATTCGTTCGGCCCGCGACCTTTACCCGGGAAAAAAGATCACAGGGATCTTCCAGCCGCACTTGTTTACGAGGACAAGAGATTTTGCAGAAGGGTTCGCAGAAAGTCTTTCCATGCTTGACAGGCTCTATCTGTTGGATATCTACCCGGCAAGGGAGCTCCCCATACCCGGAGTCACATCCGCCATGCTACTTGACCATATCACGTGCAAGGAGAAAAAAGTATGTACTCCTGCTGAGGCGGTTTCTCTGGTCACGTCTGAATTGCCTGAGGTGCTGTTGACACTCGGGGCAGGGGATATCGACCAGTTGGTACAACCCATTCGGGAATCACTTGAAAAATCACTTGGACAATGAAGAAGATCAAGGACATCAAACGCCCTGAACTGCTAAAAGGACTGCTTTGGGCCGGCTTATCGGCTGTATTCGTTGTTTCTGTCGGGTTTACGGATTCCATGTCGACCTCTCAGCCAGTCAGCGGATTGGAAATATCGATAATCGATACCACCGGACATTCCTTCCTGACCACCTCCGATGTCGGTGATATCGTTTCTTCCAAGTTCGGAGACGTGATCGGCAAGCCGTTGTCATCAATTAACATGGCCGTGTTGGAAAAATACATCCTGTCCAACCCGTTCGTTTCGGTGGTCAGGGTATTTTCATCCATTGATGGGAAGCTTCAGATCGAGGTTGTTCAGCGGGATCCGATTCTGCGCGTGATCAATTTCAGTAACGAGAGTTTCTACATCGACGGAGAAGGTAAATACATGCCGGCATCCGATAATTATACAGCAAGAGTGCCAGTGGTAAACGGGTATCTCTTCAATAGGGAAGCGGAACATCAAGTCCGTACAATCAGGGAGGAAGAAGAGGGCACCAGTCCGGAAGTAGATCGAATCGGGCAGGTGTTCGAAGTGGCGAAGTTCATCCGGAAGGATCCCTTCTGGCGATCGCAAGTGGAGCAATTGTATGTGGCGGTGGATGGCGGAATCGAGTTAGTGCCACGCGTGGGCAATCACGTGGTGGTATTGGGAGATGCGACCGCTTTGGATGAGAAGTTTGAAAAGTTATATCTCTTCTATACTGAAGGTCTGAGTAAGACCGGATGGAACAAATACAAAACCATCAATCTCGAATTCGAGGACCAGGTGGTTTGCACAAAGCGCTGAAAAGAACATGGAGAATTCCCCCATCGTAGTTGGACTCGACATCGGCACGACTAAGATCTGCACGATCGTCGGACGAAAGAACGAGCATGGTAAGATCGACATCCTCGGATACGGCAAAGCCGATTCGCTCGGAGTCAATCGCGGAGTGGTAGTCAATATCGGATTGACGATCGACTCCATACGGCGTTCCTTGCAGGAGGCTTCCGCCAAATCAGGTGTCGATATCGCAAAGGTGTTTGTCGGTATCGCAGGTCAGCACATCAAGAGCCTGCAACACCACGGTATGGTCACCAGACGGTCGAGCGAAGATGAAATCACCCAGGAGAGCATCGATGCCATCGTGGAAGACATGCACAAACTCGCAATGCCTCCCGGCGAGCAGATCATCCATGTGATACCGCAAGAGTATATCGTCGACAACGAAAGCGGCATCAAGAATCCTATCGGTATGGCAGGCATCAGGCTGGAGGCCAACTGTCATATCATCACCGGACAGGTCACTGCAGTGAAGAACATCAACCGTTGCGTTCAGCAGGCCGGATTGAAAATAGAAGGGCTTTTCCTTGAGCCTTTGGCATCTGCCGATGCCGTATTGTCTGCAGAAGAGAAAGAAGCGGGTGTCTGCCTGGTGGATATCGGCGGCGGCACCACGGACATCGCCATTTTCCAGGATGGCATCATCCGTCATACGGCGGTCATTCCGTTCGGCGGCAATGTCATCACAGATGATATCCGCGAAGGATGTTCCTTGCTGAAGAACCAGGCCGAAAAACTGAAAATCAAATTCGGTACGGCTCTGGCTTCGCCTGAACAGGAAAACGAAATCGTTGCCATTCCGAGTCTTCGAGGTCGCGCTCCACGTGAAATCAAGGTCCGCAATCTTTCTTCCATCATCCAAGCCCGTATGGAAGAGATCATCGATTATGTCTATTATGAAATCGTCCAGTCCGGATACGAGAAGAAGCTCTGCGAGGGCATCGTGGTCACCGGCGGTGGGGCTCTGTTGAAGCACTTGCCACAACTGGTCGAATTCCGTACCGGAAAGGATACCCGAATCGGTTATCCGAACGAACATCTGGCAAAAGGTGCGGATGAAGTCAAAAGTCCGATGTTCTCGACAGCGATCGGACTGGTCATCAAAGGGTATCAGGAGATCGAACGCAGACGCGGATCGACAGTGGAGGTGGAGAACGAACCCGTTGCTACGGAACAGATCGTCTCTGACAAGATCGCCAAACAAGCTCCGTCTGTCGAAATCAAATGGTTCGACAACATCAAGCGTTTCTTCACCGAAGAAGAAGAAGACCGCAGACTCTGAAAAGCAAACAAAACCTCCACATCTAAAAAATATCTTCCATGGAATTCGACCTGCATCGCGAAAAATCATCCATAATCAAAGTCATCGGCGTTGGCGGTGGCGGCAGCAATGCTGTCAACCACATGTACTGCCAGGGAATCAAAGGCGTCGAATTCGTGGTCTGCAATACAGACGACCAGGCGTTGAGGATTTCTCCCGTGCCGAATAAGATCCAGCTGGGAGCCAGCCTCACCAACGGTCGTGGTGCCGGCTCCATACCTGAAGTGGGTAAGAATGCCGCCATCGAGACAATCGACGAATTGAAGAAAGTGTTGTTGGATAACACGCACATGGTCTTCATCACTGCCGGAATGGGCGGAGGTACCGGCACCGGTGCTGCACCTGTCATCGCTCAGGCCGCCCGTGAAATGGGAATCCTGACGGTAGCAATCGTCACGCTGCCTTTCGACTTCGAAGGAAAGAAGCGTCGCAACCAGGCAGACGATGGCATCGAACAGCTCAAGAAGAATGTCGACTCCATCCTCATCATCCGCAATGAGCGTTTGCGTGAGATGTTCGGCAACCTCAAGTTGTCCGAAGCTTTCTCTCATGCCGATAACGTGCTGACCATCGCTGCCAAAGGCATCGCGGAAATCATCACCGTCACCGGACATATCAACGTGGATTTCGAAGACGTGAAGACTGCGGTCCAGGATAGCGGAAGAGCCATCATGGGATCTGCAACCGCAGCCGGTGAGAACCGTGCGGTAAGGGCCATCGAACAGGCGCTTGCTTCTCCGCTGCTTAACGATAACAACATCAAGGGCGCTCGCTATATCCTTATGAATATCTCATCCGGGTCCAAGGAAGTCACCATGGACGAAATCGGAGAGATCACCGATTACATCCAGGATCAGGCAGGACTTACTGCCGATATCATTTGGGGTAATTGCTACGATGAATCACTGGATGAGCGCCTCAGCGTCACCATCATCGCTACCGGTTTCAAGACCCGGGATGAACAAGGACATGAAGCGAATGAACGTGAAAAGAACACCACGCGCGTGCATGTATTGGAAGACAACACACCCGTTGCGACCGCTCCTGTCGTACAGGAAGTCCAGACTCCTGTTGTACAGGACGAACCTGTGTTGGTGAACACGAATGAAAAGTCTTCCGAGCCCTCTGCTGCAGAGCCAGCGCAGTACACGTTTGAGTTCGCAGTG
>JBJTRB010000118.1:0-2278 GCA_046075925.1 Bacteroidota bacterium
CAGCTGAGCTAAGGAGGAATGTTCCTTCTCTACGGCCATTACCGTGGAGAAGACCCATCCGACCTCGCTATTCAAGCCCACCCGCCGAAAACGGGTGAAGAGCACACAGAAACAGAGGCTGTTTCGGGGGTCACAAAAGTACAAAACGTACCGGAAATAGCAATATCTTAGCCCTAAATTCACCCAAAAATGAGCTTAGTAGTCGTCGGTACCGTCGCTTTTGACGCCATCGAAACCCCCTTCGGAAAAACAGACAAAATCATCGGCGGAGCCGCCACCTATTCGGGCATCTCCGCTTCCTACCTCACCGACAACATCAAACTGGTGTCTGTCGTGGGGGACGATTTTCCGACCGAAATGCTTCAAAAATTCGGTAAAATGGGCATTTCAACCGAAGGCCTTCAGGTCAAACAGGGCCAAAAGACCTTCTTCTGGAGCGGTCGCTACCACGAAGACATGAACTCCCGCGATACGCTCGACACGCAACTCAACGTATTGCTGGATTTCGATCCGGTCGTTCCTTCTTCCTACCAGGATTGCGAGTTCCTCATGCTCAGCAACCTGATGCCGCAGCTGCAGAAGAAAGTAATCGAGCGCCTGCACAAACGTCCACGCCTGGTCGTCATGGATACCATGAACTTCTGGATGGAAACGCAATGGGACGCACTGATGGAGAACATCCGCCTCATCGACGTGCTCACTGTCAACGACGCCGAAGCCCGTCAGCTTACCAACGAATACTCACTGGTGAAAGCCGCTCAGAAAATCCTGTCCATGGGTCCGCAATACCTCATCATCAAGAAAGGTGAACACGGCGCCCTGCTGTTCCACAAAGACCAGGTCTTCTTCGCTCCTGCTCTTCCACTCGAAGACGTATTCGATCCGACCGGCGCCGGCGACACCTTCGCAGGCGGCTTCATCGGCCACATCGCTCGCACGCGCGACATCTCCTTCGACAACATGAAACGCGCCATCATCTATGGATCGGCCATGGCATCTTTCTGCGTCGAGAAGTTCGGAACAGAACGTATGCTGACGCTGACTCAAACGGAAATCGAAAACCGTGTGCAGCAATTCGTCGACCTGGTGCAGTTCGACATCCAGCTGGTGTAAGCTGAATAAAAAACAATATTGATTTTTTCGGCGCCGACTATTCCGATAGTCTGATATAGACGCCACCCCTGAACCCGAACTGGGTTACGTAGGTCATCTTATTCACCGTGTACGCGCCTTGGCCGTCTTCATTCTCAAAGGCGGTCGACTCGTTCATGGTCGTCAGTAGTTTTGTGCTGAGTCGCAATCCGACACGATCCGAAAATGCGACCTTGATTCCTACTCCAACATTCAATGCGAAGCGGTTTTCCGAAGCACGTGATGATTGTTGAGGATCAAGATGCACCAATCCGACTCCAAGATCGAGAAATGGCATGGCCGGCGCATCGAGGTCGAAATCGTAACAGCCATTCAATGAAACCCATGTGGAGCGCATGGTCAGGTTGCTTATCGTATCGTTACGGTTTATTTCCAATCCGGATTCCCGGGTCATCACTTGCAGCTCCACCCCGAGCGCATCCATATTGGTCCCGACAGAAAGGATGCCGCCGTAAAACAGGCCGCTGTTGACCTTTACACTTCCCTGTACGGTAGGAAACGATTCATCA
The DNA here is from genome assembly GCA_046075925.1 of Bacteroidota bacterium. GTDB lineage: Bacteria > Bacteroidota > Bacteroidia > AKYH767-A > 2013-40CM-41-45 > Pollutiaquabacter. Next base: position 1,662 of record JBJTRB010000118.1, read on the forward strand.
AAAAAATACCCGATCATGGGTGCCACATCGATCCGACGGGCAGTGGCTGTTGTTGCGTTCAAGAGTAGTAATAAAAGTACAGCGCGTAATGATTTCATGACGGATGATTTATCTGCACAAAGTACGAAAGAAGCCTATTCCGACGGAAAAAAAGAAAGCCGCTAAAGAGCGGCTTTCCTGAAGCAACCTAACGATTGCTGTGTTTAAAAATCATCAGGGATGAGAACTCATGACAAAACTCAAGTTGTTGCTCTCCCATGCGGTATAGTCGAAACTATCCACAAAGCCATCGCCATTCAAATCGGAACCGAAGTAGCCGGCGGCAAAAACCAGGTTGTCGGTTTCCCATGCGGTATAATCAAAGCTGTCGACAAACTCGTCTTGATAGATATCGCCTGTGTAAAACGCCCAAACGCCGGTCTCTACTTCCTTCATGTTGTCGCCGAACGCCTGACTGGCGGACGTGGTGAAGTCGTAGTTCGTTACCGGAGTCATGGTTACCGGAGCCGCGCTCCACGTAGCGATGCTGTTGCGGTGTCTGACGGCGATCCAATACGGTGCTCCCGGCGTCAAGCCGGAGAAGGTTGCTGTTGCAAATCCGTCTACACGTAACATGG
>JBJTRB010000119.1:0-16952 GCA_046075925.1 Bacteroidota bacterium
CACGCGAGCTGGGTTCAGAACGTCGTGAGACAGTTCGGTCTCTATCTGTTGTGGGCGTTAGAAATTTGAGAGGACCTGCCTCTAGTACGAGAGGACCGGGGTGGACATACCTCTGGTGTACCTGTTGTGGCGCCAGCTGCACCGCAGGGTAGCTATGTACGGTTAAGATAAGCGCTGAAAGCATCTAAGCACGAAACTTGCCTCAAGATGAGATCTCCTTTAAGGGTCGTCGAAGACTACGACGTTGATAGGTTGTATGTGTAAAGCCAGTAATGGCAAAGCAGAGCAATACTAATTACCCGTAGCTTTCTGTCAGCAAAGACATTCCCTTGCTACTCATTGTGTTTTCCTTCATATGTCAAAAGTCATTTATGGTGACTTTAGCACAGGTGTCCACCTCTTCCCATTCCGAACAGAGAAGTTAAGCCCTGTAGCGCAGATGGTACTGGAGTGACATCCGGGAGAGTATGTCGTCGCCGTAATTATAAAAGCCCGTTTCGAAAGAAGCGGGCTTTTTCTTTTTCTGTAGGGTTCAGATAATTCAGGTCATTCCAAGTGGTCTGAAATTCTTCACTACCCGACACACCTCATTTACATCCTCGTCCGCGATATGCAAGTGAGTCACCATTCTAACGCTGTGCTTGCCAAAGCGAATCGCACGAATGCCGTTTTCCAATAGGAACTCCAAGTAGTCAGGAACCGATACGTCCTGCATTAAATTGAATACGACAATGTTTGTTTCTACAGGTAGCACACTGCTTACATAGGAACAGTCGCTCAAGCCTTTCTCCAGCACTTTTGCACGCCTGTGATCTTCAGCCAATCGGGCAATGTTGTTTTCCAAGGCGTAGATACCTGCCGCCGCCAAATAACCAGCCTGCCGCATCGCACCGCCCAGTGCCTTCCTGACCTTCTTTGCTTTAACGATCCTCTCTCTGCTGGAAAGTAAGACAGAGCCTACAGGTGCCCCTAAGCCTTTGGAGAGGCAGACGCTCATCGTATCTACTGCAGCTCCTATATCTTGTGGTCGTTCGCCGGTCACAGTCATGGCATTGAAAATCCGTGCACCATCCAGATGCACTCCAAGCCCATTGGCTCTGGCCAACTGGGATATTTCAGTAAGTCGCCCCTTGGGATAAACACTGCCGCCACCCTTGTTGTGGGTGTTCTCCAAACTTACCAGCCGTGTCCTTGGTTGATGGATGGAATCGGGATTCAGATTGTCCAAGATCTGTTCCGGGCTTATTCGTCCCCGGTCGCCCTCGACCATCCTTAGGGAAATGCCCGACAGGAATGCAGGAGCTGCTGCCTCGTAGTAGTAAATATGAGATAGCTTATCGCAGATCACCTCGTCTTGCGGTGAGGTGGAAATGTTCAGCGCCAACTGATTCGCCAACGTACCTGATGTGCAGAACAGCCCCGCCTCCTTGCCGAATATGGCCGCAGCCATTTCTTCCAGTCGCTTGACTGTGGGGTCCTCCTCGAAAATGTCATCGCCTACTTCTGCCCGGAACCTCGCTTCCAACATTTCAGGCGTAGGCTTAGTTACGGTGTCGCTGATCAGATCGATCGTTATCCTTGAATCCATACCCCGAAACTACGAACCCTATTCCAATAAAAAACCCCGGACTGGCCGGGGTTGAAATGATTGTATGTGTCCGATCAGTCGGAAACTACTTTTGATTTTTTGGATTTCTTAGTGGCCTTATCAGCAGGAGTGGCTGGCTCTACTGCTGAACCCATGCGCAAGGAATTCCGAATACGCATCATGTTATCCTCGTAATACTGCTGCTGCTGCTGGTCCAGGATTTCCATGACCTCGCGCTCAGCATGTTCCGTGATGGTATAGGGAGTGTTACCAGTTGCCGTGTTGGGGTCGTCGTACTTTTCAAGAATAGCAACGACCTGAGTCTGCTGGTCGGGTGTGAGATTCAACTCCTGGTTCAAACGACTGGTTTTTTCAACCGCAACAGCATGAGCATCTGGGGTCACTGGCGCCGATTTCTTGCTTTGGGCAGTAGCAACTAGGGCAACACACAAGGACAATGCGGCGAGAAGGAGGTGGCGAATGTTTTTCATGACTACTTCTTTGTAACGTAAATATAGCGATTAATGTTCTTTTTTTCGAATAATCATTAATCCGTCGCGAACAGGTAAAAGGACCGTTTCTACGCGATTATCGGCCCTGACATGCTCGTTGAAACGATACAAGGCAGCCGTATCGGCATCCATTTGAGTGGTCGGATCAAGGATTTTTCCACTCCAGAGCACATTGTCAGCAATGATCCATCCGCCTGCAGACAGCTTTGGAAGTGCCAGTTCATAGTATTTCTGGTAGTTGATCTTGTCGGCATCGATGAATACGAGATCGAATTCAAAATCAAAAACCGGAATGATATCAAGAGCATTTCCCCAATAACAATGGATCCGGTCGGAAAGTCCGGAAGACTTCATGTAACGATCGACCATCCCTGAAAGCTCATCGTTGATATCGATGGTATGTAGACTACCGTGCTCCTGAAGCCCCTCAGCCAGACAAAGCGCTGAATAACCTGTAAAGGTGCCTATTTCCAGAATCCGCTTAGGTCGTATCATTCTGCTGAGCATGGCAAGAACACGACCTTGCAGATGCCCTGATAACATCCGAGGCATCAACACTTTGGCGTACGTCTCCCTATTCAGCTCTTTCAGTAAAGGAGATTCATCAGCCGTATGGCTTTCTACGTATTGGTTGAGTCTGTCAGGAAGAAAGTCCATCGGTTCAGTTCCAGGACGCGATGGCACCGACTTGCACCATCCGACCGTTTTCTATACGATGGCCGGTAGCCGTAGTGCCGTACTTGTCAACAAAAGCGATGATGGAGTAATCATCGATGTTCTTGCCGCGCAAATCGATGATGAAATCCTTTATGAATTCCTTCCCCTTCACAGCGCTCGCAGTGGGGATGGGTTCGCCATCTATTGTGGAGGATACGACCCGTTCCAATACGCAGGGGAATTGGTAATTATAAATCGGATCAGGCAGATCGTAATAGGGTGTTCCGGGAAGAGGAGTGATTCCATTCTGGCTGAAATCATTGCTCTGGGTTACGGATGAATCAGATGGCGTCCGCGAATTTTGTACAAGGTAAACGTGTAGTCTGTAGCTGCCCGCGAGATCGGCGCTGAAGCCCACATGTACAGACAGGTTCAGGTAGCCATTTGCGATTTCGTTCGCATCCAACGCAATGCCGCATCTTGGAACTTGACTAAGCATGGAATTGATTCGTGTAGTATAGTTGCTAATCGAAAGATCTCCAGCCGAGACTTGATTCCGGTTCATCATTCCTGCCGGTATGACACCAGAGGTGTTGAAGTAATCGTTGAGTAGGTTTCCACCGCTCGACGGATCTGTCAATTCGGATGTCTGATAAGGATCGGATACATGAATATTGACAGCCGCAATCCTGTCCGGCCGCAAGGATGTCGTGTACGCAATGAGTGAATCAGCCAACGGACATTGGCCATTTGTAGTTTGGGTGAATTGTTCAATGATCACATTCTGGCCGAATGTGGAGGGTACTGGAGGGATATCCGCTAAGGTGCCATCCGATAGGTCCAGCGTATCTTTTCTACAGGAAATTACCGTAATCAGTACGGCAAAAAAGAAAACCTTCTTTTTCATGGTATAAGCTATTGTTTGGTAATTATAAGCATTTTCCTTCACCTGAAATCCTTGATTGACAGGGTTCATGGTAATGAACTTGAGCTATCTTTGGTTTCAAATTCCGAACAATGTTACGCTTGTCTCTTTTGCTCAATTCCGTTCTGCTTGTCGCAGTCGCTATCCTCTATTATTTGCATTTCAACCAGCCCGAGCAGCAACAGCCGCTGACTGCGGCTTCTGTTCCCGTAGAGCCGGGGGGTATCTACTTTGTGAATTCGGACTCCTTGCTTGATAATTACACGTTCTACAAGGAGCGTAAGTCGGATCTGGAAAAACGTCAAGAGCGTATCAGGACCGAACTTAAGTCAGCCGGACAGAAACTCGAGGCCGATGTCCAGCAATATCAGCAGACCGCTGCTGGCATGACGGACGATCAGCGTCAGAAAACCGAAGAGTCGCTCATGATGCGCCAGCAGCAATTGGTTCAGAAGAAGGAACAATTATTGACCCAGCTCGATGAGGAACAGGCACAATATTCCGACAGCCTCTTTGCAAGACTTACTTCTTTCTTGAGGGAGTATAACAAGTCGAATGGTGTGCGCTACGTATTGGGCTATCAACGGGGTGGGGGTATTCTTTTTGCGAACGACAGCCTTGATATCACCCGTTCCGTACTGAACGGACTCAATTCCCAGTGGGAAAAGGAGAAGCGCAAAGATTGATGCATTCGAACTGGCATTTACGGTCTGAAAGCAATGCCATCATTTTTCACAGTCGATTCACTGCTACTGCCACAGGAGTTTGAAGTAAAAAGCAGGTTGACTTAGGCGTGAACGGAGGCTCACGTCTTCGAACATCCCAGTAATCGTTTCGCGGAGCAAAGGGCTTCGGGCAGCTTTGTTCACTACGAAATTGAATAACCAGGCTTGACGAGTGAGTTGCTGCAATGTTCTGCTCAGCTTCAATTCGTCCCACAATTGACCGTATACTTCCTTGTCGTAAACGGATAGGGTTTGTGCATCGAAGCGATGCTGCTTGACAGCCATTGAAGCAATTTCACCAGCTATTCCACCGCTCACCAGTGCATTCCCTATGCCTTCGCCGGTAAAGGGGTCGATCAGGGATGCGGCATCTCCAGTCAAGAGGTAATTGTCTCCGCTCAAAGAGCGTTTTTTTGACCCGAGCGGAAGGCCCCATCCTTTTATCTCCTCCAAAGGTCGAGAGTCGCAGAAGCGCTCACGTAAGGCGGGGTGTTCATGTATCAACTGATCCATCAACTTCCGCAAGTTTATTTTCTTCCTTGAAATGACACTGCTCAACATGCCCACACCGACATTGGCTCTTCCTCCTGACATGGGGAAAATCCAGAGGTAGCCGGGTAGTAATTCAGGTAGGAAGTGCAATTCGATAAATCCTTTAGGATGTAATCCATGCACACCTTGATAATACCTGCGCAAGCCTGCGCAATAATGGTCTTTTTCTTTTCGTAGGTGATCGGAATGAACGGATAAGGATTTTCCTGTAATCGATCGATCGCCTTCAGCGCCAATGACCAGATGAGCTGTCAACTGTTCCCTATTGTCGTTTCGGTCGAAATGGATCTCCACTTGATCTCCTTTGCGGTGCATGCGTGTGACGGTTGCGCCGGTAAGGATGTTTGCATAATCGCTCTTCGCTTTGCCAGCCAACCAAGCATCAAAATCGAAACGGGACATGATGTAACCGGGTGGGCTATGCAGTTCGGAGAGATCGGTTTTGAATGGAATGTCAAGTTCGCGTCCATTGGGTGCCACGAATCGTACTCCATAGCTTCCAATGGTCTTGTCGGCCATCTGCTCCAACTCTTTGTTCCATGCAGGATCAAGTCTGTTGAGGTGTTGCACTACCTTGCCGCTCAATGCGTCACCGCAGATCTTATCTTTCGGGAAAGTCCCTCTCTCCAGTACGGTATGATCGATGCCCTCCTTTGAAAGTCGGATGGACGCCGCCATTCCTGCAGGACCGGCACCTATGATCACTATTCCGCTTTTCGTTGGATTCATTACAACCAAGTTAGGTCAAATAAACGATTGCATGTTCCGACGAGTGGTTATTTTTGCAAGCAGATGTCAAGCAATCATTATCCCTTCGTGGTTCGAGTATATGGAGTCATTGTAGATGCCCAACGCGGTTATCTGGTGTCGGATGAGTTCGTCTTCGGGCAAAAGATCACCAAGTTTGCTGGTGGTGGCTTGGAGTTCGGCGAGGGAACCGTCGATTGTCTGAAACGTGAGTTGATGGAAGAGATGGGCCAGGAGTTCGATGTGCTTGGACATTTCTATACGACGGATTTTTTCGTTCCCTCGGCATTCAATAGCAAGGTGCAGGTGATCAGTGTCTATTATTCCGCCTCTGCTTTGGGCGATTTAGCCATCGGTGTTTCTGAAAAACCTTTCGACTTCAAAGAGTTGGTTGAAGGTGCTCAATCGTTCAGGTGGGTGCCGTTCGACCGGATTGGACCGGAAACTTTTACGTTGGAAATCGACCAGCACGTCGGCTCAATGCTCAAGGCATCTCGACAGTAGTAGCATTAGCGAATCCTTTTTTCTTGAATTCCCTGATGCGATTTTCATCAGCAGTGCCGGCAAGTATCAATTGGTAAGTCCTTTCCTCCATGCTACCCACCGCTCTTACCAAAAAGGAATCATCGGGGCGTTCCAATGCAAGCTGACTTGCCATATAAAAGGCATGTTTCCAATTGTTGGTGGTCCATAGAAGGATATGGCTATTGCCTGGCTGCTCGGATTTTCCATACGGATTTTTGCATTCTCCTTCTGCCATCAAGCCGTCTCCAATTTCGATGATATCCAGAACATCCAGACTTGTCACTTGTACAGGCACCACACCAAAGGGAATCATGCCGACCTTCATTGCTGCTGATTTGGAAAGATCGATCACCCTGCTTCGCTTGAACGGACCGCGATCGTTGATACGAACAACCACCGAGGTGTTATTCAACTTGTTGGTGACCAGTACAAGAGAATTGAAGGGCAAAGTACGGTGCGCGGCGGTGAAGTCTGTTTTGTCGTAACGCTCGCCATTACTTGTTTTCCGTCCATCGAACGAGTCGTGGTAAAAGGATGCTTTAGCATTGGACTTTCCATGCTGTTGACCATGACTCGGCTTAAAGCACAAGCAGCAAACCACCAAGAGGTAGTTGAAAATTCTGATTGTCCGCACGGAATTCATAGCAGTACACTGACCGGAATTCAGCAACCCAATCTTCTGGAAATCACCTGCTCCACGCGTCTGAAAAAGTCGGCTGGGGGGTGGTTTCTCCAATTCATATCGTCCAGTTCTCCTCCTGAAGCCAGGTAATAGTCCAAATTGAACTTGCTCATTTCAGCCATCACATGGGGTCGGAAATTGATGGCAGCTATCCAGCCATCTTCAACCTCTTGCGACCATTCCTCATAATAGCAGTCATCTGATCCATGGAAATTCATCACGTTTTCTCCGATAAGAATGAACTTGTTCAGGCCTTCCTGCATCATAGGTTCTACTACGTCACGCTTGAAGAACATGATATCATTATAAAGTGCGTCATTCCATTCTCCTATCAGTTCCACTATCACGAATCCTTTGTCGTAATCGGCGAAAAGGACTTTCAGGTATAAGGTGCTCGATCCGAATTCATCCCACTGCGGATGGATGAAGTAATTGTAAACAGTATGGGTGTACTCGAATTCGCTGTATTCTGTTCCGAAAAAGGGAGACCTCGCATCCTCAGCGGCGATGTAGTATCCACGCCAATTGAAAAAAGGTTCAAGGTCCTGCATGGCCGATGTCTTAATGATTCCTGGTGGAATCGATAGCCTTGCGTACACTGCCGAATTCTTCGAGCAATCGACGTGCTTCATCAGTCGACACATTCAAGGCTTCCATGATCATTCTTGTTCCTCGATCGACCAATTTGTTATTGGTGAGCTGCATGTCGACCATCTTGTTGCCTTTCACACGCCCCAATTTGATCATGACACTGGTGGAAATCATGTTCAATACCAGCTTCTGTGCGGTACCGGCTTTCATACGCGTACTGCCGGTGACAAATTCCGGTCCTACTACGACCTCTATGGGAATTTTCACTGCCTCGGAGAGCGGGGAAGCAGGGTTGCAGGTGATACCCACGGTCAAAATGCCTTGCTTATTGGCGTGAAGCATCGCACCTACCACGTAGGGTGTAGTTCCGGATGCAGCTATGCCGACAACGCAATCCAATGCGCTAACACCTTTTTCAAGTAAGTCGTTCCATCCCTGATCCGGATCGTCTTCAGCGAACTCGACGGCTTTGCGTATGGCACTGTCGCCTCCGGCGATCATGCCAATCACTCTTCCATGCTCCAGTCCATAAGTCGGAGGCAGTTCAGAAGCATCCACGATGCCGAGTCGCCCGCTGGTGCCGGCGCCTAGATAAAACATACGGCCGCCGTTTGCCATCCGTTCGCTGATGGCATCTACCGCTTCGTGTATGCGTGGAATCGCTTTTTCAACGGCAAGCGGCACCGATTGGTCTTCTGCATTGATGGAATGAAGAATCTCCTCGGTCGTCATCTGTTCGAGACGATCGTATCGGGAGTCTTGCTCGGTGACTTTCTCCTTCATGTGCTTGCCGACTTCTTTCAGGGCTGGTAGGTTGGGAATCTTGATGGATCACAGTCGTGCATCATTGCATAGACTGTATCTGTAATTTCCTCGGCATTCGGTTTCGAGTAATAATCTCCGTCGGATCCGTAAGCGGGTCTGTGTGCTTTTGCAGTAAGTGTCCTGGGTGGGGCATCAAGGAAACGGAAACCGTCTTGCACTTCAAGTATCTGCTGAAGTATGAATGCGCTTGCGCCACCGGGAACATCTTCGTCGACTACCAGCAGTTTGTTTGTTTTCTTCAACGATTGCGCGATCATGTGGCCGGTGTCGAAAGGCAGTAGTGATTGGATGTCGATGATCTCGATCTGGATATCGAATTGCTGCAGTTGACGAGCTGCATCTTGGATCACCCGAAGGGTAGAGCCGTAGGATACCACGGTCACATCGGAACCCTCCTGCAAGATTTCAGGGACTCCTGCTGCTACCTTGAATGATCCGGGATTGGATGGCATCCGTTCTTTCAGGCGATAGCCGTTCAGGCACTCTATGATCAACGCAGGCTCATCGCTTTCCAATACGCTGTTATAAAATCCTGCAGCCTGTGTCATGTTGCGTGGCACCAGCACATTGATGCCTCTCAAAGCATGGAGCACCACTCCCATAGGTGATCCGCTGTGCCAGATTCCCTCCAAGCGATGTCCGCGGGTGCGGATGATGAGTGGTGCTTTCTGTCCTCCTTTAGTACGGTATTGCAAGGTTGCAAGATCGTCACTCAGGATTTGAAGTGCGTATAGGAGATAGTCGAGGTATTGGATTTCAGCGATGGGGCGGAGGCCGCGCATGGCAAGGCCTATTCCCTGACCTGCGATGGTGGCTTCTCGGATTCCGGTATCTGAAATGCGTACTTCGCCATACTTGGATTGCAGGCCAGCGAATCCCTGGTTGACGTCACCGATGTTTCCTAAGTCCTCTCCAAAGGCGACCAAACGATGATTGCTCTGGAACAGTGCATCGAAGTTCGTCAGGAGTACTTCTCTGCCGTCTGCCATCGGTGCATCTTCAGCATACGTGACAGGGACGGCTTTTACATTAGCCAATGCACTAGCCGATTGGCTATGAAGATGAGAGTTGTAACGTTCGCCATTCAATTCGGCATACCGGCGCGTCCAATCGGTGAAAGTCTGCCGTGCAGGGGTGTATTCGCCGCGCGTGATTCGAAGCACAGCATGTGCAGCAGCTGCGATATCGCGTCTGGAAGGATTCATTGCAGAAGAAAGCTCATTCCTGATCTTCTCGATGAAAGGCCGTTGACCACTTGCAGCTGCCAGTGCATCCATGGCGCCTAATGCCTCTTGATGTTCAGACCGTATGGCATCGGAGAAGCGTTTCCACGCACTACTCTTCGAATCAAGGGCATGTTGTTTTGCTTCCTCTTCGATGCGGTCACATTCTTCAGCTGTGGCGATGGAAGCGGAAATCATCCACTCCCTCATTTTTTTGATACAATCGAAGTCGTCCTCCCATGCAAGTCGTTCTTTACTCTTGTAGCGCTCATGTGAGCCGGAGGTGGAATGACCTTGTGGTTGGGTCATCTCACGCACATGAAAGAGCACAGGAACGTGTTCTTGCCTGCAGATCTCGATTCCTTTGCGATACATTTCGCACAGTCCGGGATAGTCCCATCCTTTTGCGGTAAGAATCACATAACCTTCTCCTTTGTCGTTCCTTGCAAAGCCTCTGAGGATTTCAGAGATATTCTGTTTTGTCGTTTGGTATCTGGCGGGAACTGAGATGCCGTAGCCATCGTCCCAAACGGATATGGCCATTGGAATTTGTAATACACCAGCAGCGTTAATGGATTCGAAGAAGAGTCCCTCGGATGTACTTGCGTCGCCGATGGTTCCGAATGCCACTTCATTGCCCATGTCGCTGAATTGCTTTTCGCCGTGCAGCGCTTTGTTGTTCCTGTAGAGTTTGGATGCAAGTGCCAGTCCGACCAGCCGTGGCATTTGTCCCGCAGTAGGAGAAATGTCCGCAGATGAGTTTTTCATCTGCATCAGATTTTTCCAATCGCCGGATGCGTCCAGACTTCTGGTGGCGAAGTGGCCGTTCATCGAACGTCCTGCAGAGGATGGCTCGGCATCGATATCGGGATCCGCATACAGCTGAGCGAAGAATTTCTCCAGGTCGGATCCGCCGATTGCGAACATGAATGTTTGGTCGCGGTAATAGCCGGAACGGAAATCACCGTTCCTAAACTGTTTCGCCATCGCGATCTGTGCGACTTCTTTTCCGTCGCCGAAGATGCCGAACTTGGCTTTACCAGTCAGGACCTCTTTTCTTCCAATCAGACTTGCGTGACGGCTCTCAAGGGCTATACGAAAATCAGCTAAAACCTCGTTTTTGAAGGATTTAGTGATTTTTTCCTGTTGTGTTTCCAGCGTGCTTGACTCCATGCGGTCACGTTTTATTCTTTCTCAAAAATAGGAAAAATGCGCGAGGGAAGCCTGCATAAATAGAAGTGCTTCCAGAGGGTCAGCTCAGGATGTCGGCAATCACGAATGCTGCGAAAACCAAGCTGGCGATTCCATTGGTAGTGAAAAAAGCCACATTGACACGCGACAAGTCATCGGGCCGAACCAGGCGATGCTGATAAATCAAAAGGCTGCAAAAAAAGGAATAACCAATCCAATAGGTCACATGAAATTCGTTGGTCAATCCAGCAATCAATAGAAGACCGGCACAAACGAGGTGCAAGAGAGATGAAACCATCAGTGCATTTTTTCTTCCCAAAGATGCTGGTATGCTGTGCAGTCGTTGCGAACGGTCGAAGGTGTCGTCTTGCAGCGAATAGATGATATCGAATCCACCGACCCAAGACAATACAGCACCTGAAAAAAGCAGTGGAGTGAAATCGAATCTTCCGGTCACTGCGAGGTAGGCGCCAATCGGAGCCAGTGACAAGCCGAGCCCGAGGATAAGATGACACAAACTGGTGAACCGTTTGGTGAGTGAGTAGCCAAGAATGACGACCAATGCTACGGGCGACAACCAGAAACAAATGGAATTGATGGTAAAGGTAATAGCAATGAAAACGAAGGATGATAGCGCCACTAAGAAGAATGCGGAGGATGGGTTGATGGCTCCGCTTGGAAGTTCTCGACCGCGTGTGCGTTCGTTCAGCGAATCATAGGAGCGATCCGCGTACCTGTTGAATGCCATGGCAGCAGTTCTTGCAGTCACCATGCAACCCATCACTTTGACGAAGAGAATCGGTTCGAAGCCGCTGTGGGTCGATTCAAGTCCCAGGAAAAAACCGATCAGTGCAAAAGGAAGTGCAAAAACGGTGTGGGAGAATTTGACCAGAGATAGATAGCGCGCGACCTTAGCCATAGGGACCGCGAAGATAGTCTATGTCGCGACTTCAGCGACAAATTCCCTTTACTGTTCGGATTGTTCGTCCGTCAAGTTCAAGGGAAAAAAGATACATGCCTGCTGCCATGCCATCCGTCTCCAGTGAATCATAACCGATGCGCTTCATCAGTTTCGTCCTTAGAATGGTTTTGCCCGTGATATCTCGAACGCAAACGTACGCGTCCGTGGTCCCGTCAATCGAGGAGAGGTCGAACCGGATGGATGGCTTCGATGAAAACGGGTTCGGTGAGATGTCGAAATCGATGCCTTCGAATCCGCTGTATTCATCCAATCCTACTGTACAGCCTTTTACCGTTGCATATCCGTTCACTTTACCGTATCCCCAATATGTGTCCGGAAGGTTGTTGCCGGTGAATTGGTCGCGGTCTGCACAATTCAACAGTGCTTGCTTCACATCCGACCACGTAGCTTGAGGGTATCGTTCCAGGTAAAGCGCAGCTACACCTGCGACAACTGGTGCTGACATGGAGGTGCCGTTGCTGCGCTTGTGTTTTCTGCCGGCTGCGACTTTTTCAGGCTCCACGGCTGCAAGGATATTCAGTTCCGCCTGTGTTCCGCACGAAAGCACCCATTCGCCGGGGGCGCTGATATCGGGTTTGATCCTGCCGTCGCGTGTAGGACCGATGCTTGAAAAGCCTGATCGCTTTCCAGGTACGATATTCGTGTCGCGTGTGATGGCGTAGTTCGCGTTGGTGTAGTAGTTACGGTTTGCGTGACTAGCCACCGTGACGACCTTGTCGCTACACGTGAAACTTGAAACGATGTTCTGTGTCAAATCAGGTCGGCGGTAGTGGATAACGTCAGGGTAGGAGATGGAATCCGGTAAGTTATCGAATACCATGTTGAAGCTCCATGCATCCAGCTTTCCTTGACCAGCGGTTTCAATGCGCCATAGATATTTTGAGGTATCGGAGCCTGAAATGTTGAAGTTCGAGTCAGCGATGATCTGACACTCCCATAACCACGTGCCATTCCAATAGTCTGTAGCGCTTTCTACGCTACCCAATCGGTTGGATCCGCTGAACAGACTGTCCCGTTTGATGGTTCCGAAATAATCGCCGACACGGCGGGATGAAGTTCTTTCCAATACATTGAAATCGGGGCGCACGCGCTCAGCCGCCACGGAGAACCGGATGTTTTCAAAGCTTCCGGAATCTCCCCACGCCTGAAAATAAATGATGCCATTGGATGGTTGTAACCATGTGAAGGAGGTGTCCTGTGTCACAGTCGAGGACATGTGAATAGGAGCTGATCCGGCGTTTCCTGCTGCTGCCACCAGTGTACGGCCAGGACGTTGCGTGATTAGGTAGTCGATGGCAAGAGCCTGAATATCCTTGCCATCGTGCGAGCCGAAGTACGTGCCAAGGCTGGCATTGACTACTGCCGGTTTTCCTAATTGGTCGGCCCGATCGAAAACATACTTCACCGCATCCACGAAGTTGGAAAGGAATTCATTGTCGGTCTTATTGAAATCCAATTTGACCACGACCATGTCCGATTTCGGAGCAACACCTTTATAGTTGTTCACTGCATTACCACTTCCGCAGGCGATTCCAGCAACATGCGAGCCGTGGCTGTAGCGACTGTCTCCATGCTCGCTGGAGGTGTCGATCTGTTGTCCGACAAATTCCTTTCCATAGCCATAAGGCTGTGGTTGAGAGGAAGTGTCTGCGTTCAATATGGTTTGGTCCCAAAGGAAAGCTATACGGGTACGACCGAATTCGTCTCTGAAATCGGGATGGGTGTAATCGATTCCTTCGTCCACAATGCCCATCACTACGCCTTCTCCCTGATAGGATTGAGGCAGATTGAAGCCCAAGTGGACCTCTTGGATGTGGCTATTGATGATCAGTTGATCGTTCATGGGTTGAAGGCTACGATCCACGCCTTCGATCCTTTCCAGTCCGATCTGGCGGGATAGGGCTTCTATCGTATTTTCAGGAGCTTCGCAGGCCAGGATATCACCAAGTTCGTATTTCACTCGACCTCCGACAGATTCAACTGCGGTGCGGACAGCTGCTGGATTTCCCTTGATGAACAAGGCCATTGATTTATTTGAGCGTTCTTGGCGTAAGGAGGCTTTTCTCAAGGATAATCCGACGCTGGCTTGTCCGAATGCCTGCACTGCACTCAGCGCGACAAGGAGGAGGAGAGAATATTTCTTCATGCTAAAAAGGCTGTCTTGGAATATGAATTACGGTAATCAATTTCCGGATTTTTTCCTGCGGTCTTACGTTGCGATCAAGGTAATTTTTAAGACAATTTTCACGAACTTGCACCCTCCATCTTGAGCCAAGTATTCCCTAGAGGGAACAGGGCCGAACATTTTGAAAATCGATATAAAAAGCCATGTCAGACGATAAAAAGATCATCTTCTCGATGGTTGGTGTCAGCAAGATCTACCCGCCTCAGAAGCAAGTGTTAAAGGACATTTATTTGTCATTCTATTACGGTGCTAAAATCGGAATTCTCGGTCTTAACGGTGCCGGTAAGTCCACCTTGTTGAAAATCATCGCCGGTTTGGAAAAGTCTTTCCAGGGAGAAGTGGTTTTCTCGCCAGGCTATACGGTGGGATACCTCTCGCAGGAGCCTGAGCTGGATCCTTCCAAAACCGCGCGTGAAATCGTGATGGAAGGCGCTCAGAAGACGGTCGATCTGCTGAAGGAGTTCGAAGAGATCAATAACAAGTTCGCCGAGCCCATGGGCGACGATGAGATGAACAAGCTCATCGAACGTCAGGGACGCGTGCAGGATGCAATCGATGCCTGCAATGGCTGGGAGTTGGATAACCAAATCGAAGTAGCCATGGATGCGCTTCGTTGTCCGGACCCTGATTCGGCTGTCACTAATCTTTCTGGCGGTGAGCGCAGGAGATTGGCGCTTTGTCGATTATTGCTGCAGCAGCCTGATATCCTGTTGTTGGACGAACCTACCAACCACCTGGATGCCGAATCCGTCTTGTGGTTGGAGCAGCACTTACAGAAATACGCTGGTACCGTCATCGCTGTAACGCACGACCGTTACTTCCTGGATAATGTGGCCGGCTGGATTCTTGAGTTGGATCGTGGCGAAGGCATACCTTGGAAGGGTAATTACTCTTCTTGGCTGGAGCAGAAATCCAACCGACTTGCACAAGAAGAAAAGCAGGAGAGCAAGCGCCGCAAGACGTTGGAGCGTGAATTGGAGTGGGTGAGGATGTCCCCCAAAGGGCGTCATGCCAAATCGAAAGCGCGTATCGCTGCCTATGACAAGCTCCTGAATGAAGACATTAAGGAGAGAGAAGATAAATTAGAGCTGTTTATTCCTCCGGGACCTCGTCTGGGTTCCGTGGTCATCGAGTTCGATAATGTCACTAAATCTTTCGGCGATCGGGTCCTGTTCGAGAACCTCAGTTTCTCGCTGCCGCCTGCAGGTGTAGTCGGAGTCATCGGACCTAACGGTGCTGGTAAAACCACGTTGTTCCGTCTGATCATGGGTATCGATAAACCCGATAGTGGCAACATCCGATTGGGTGATACTGTTCAAACCGCCTATGTCGATCAGTCGCACGATGATTTGATCCCCGGGAAAACGGTCTACGAAATCATTTCCGGCGGTACCGACAGCATGGTGGTTGCTGGCCGTTCGCTCAATTCACGTGCCTATGTTTCACGCTTCAATTTCAATGGCACCGATCAAAGTAAGAAGTTGGAGGTGCTGTCTGGTGGTGAGCGCAATCGCGTACATCTTGCCATCGCATTGAAGCAGGGCTCCAACGTCTTGTTGTTGGACGAACCTACTAACGATATCGATGTGAATACGCTTCGAGCGCTGGAAGAGGCTATCGAGAATTTTGCCGGATGTGCAGTAATCATCTCTCACGATCGCTGGTTCCTCGATCGTGTCGCTACTCACATTCTTGCCTTCGAAGGCGACTCTCAGGTTTATTCCTTCGATGGTAACTTCTCTGAATACGAAGAAAACAAGCGTCAGCGACTGGGCGATTCCCAGCCTCATCGCATACGTTATAAAAGCCTTGTTCGTTGACAGTTTGAACCTTTCTCGATAATTGTTGTTTTCTTTTACTCAATCAATCAAAAAAATCATGAGCATCAAATCGAATCTCATTGCATTAGCCAGTATGATTTCACTGTCGGTCAGCCCTGCGTTTTCGCAGACTTTGAAAGTTCCTGCACCCAGTCCACTTCAGACAGTCAAACAGAATTTCGCACTCAGCGATATAACAATCGAATACTCTCGTCCCAGTGTGAAGGATCGTGTCATTTTCGGTGATCTTGTTCCCTATGGAAAGATTTGGAGGACCGGAGCGAATTCCGCGACAAAAGTCACGTTCGGAGAAGACGTTACGCTGGAAGGCAAACCTGTCAAAGCAGGTACATATGCTTTCTACACTATTCCGGGTAAGGACTCCTGGACCGTGATGCTGTATAGTGATCTTACGCTCGGTGGTGATGTGAATTCCTACGATGCTACAAAGGAGATCGTTCGTGCGGAAGTGAAGTCTTCTCAAGTTGCAGATAAGACCGAGACGTTTACGATCAACCTTGCAGATATCACATCAAGCACAGCCAATATCGAGTTGCGTTGGGATCGTACCCGGATCACTGTAGGAGTAAAAGCCGATATCGAAGAGAAAATCATGAAGAACATTCAGACGGTGATGTTCGAGGATAAACGTCCATATTATCAGGCGGCTTCTTATTACTATGAAAATGGCAAAGACATGAAGCAAGCACTTGACTGGGTATCCAAGGCAGCAGAACAGAATCCTAAGGCTTATTGGGTGACCCTGCTAAAGGCTAAAATTCAACTGAAGATGAAAGATTACGCCGGTGCTGCTGCCTCTGCACAAAAGACAATTGACCTGGCCAAGGAAGACCAGGATGATACCTATGTGATGAATGGCGAGAAAATCTTGAAAGAAGCTAAAGCGGCAAAGTGATAATTTCCCTAATCAGGATGAATAAAGGGGGTTGAGGATTTCAACCCCCTTTATTTTTGATTCAATTTGGTCAATCCAGGTGTTTATTAGGTGAGAATAACCAGCTTTTCAGTCTCAAGTTGAATCGGTTACCTAGCCTGCAAATTCATATTGAGTATCAATTGAAAATTGTAGCTTTCGCGATAACAGTTTATGAATCACCGTGTTAATATGGCACCACGTGATCGTTTGATTTCATGATTCAAAATTACTGGCGCTGCTTCAAGTTGTTTTTTTGGTGTGTATTGTTCGCAATACCTACATCAG
>JBJTRB010000120.1:0-4048 GCA_046075925.1 Bacteroidota bacterium
TTACGGATGTACTCTTCGAACTCCGAACGGAAATGACGGATGGCTGCGGCGACGGGCCACGCTGCGGCGTCGCCGAGCGGACAGATCGTCTTGCCTTCGATTTTGCTCTGGATGTCCCATAACAAATCGATGTCAGACTGCTTGCCATGTCCATGCAGTATGCGGTGTAGCACTTTCTCCATCCACCCTGTTCCTTCGCGGCACGGACTGCATTGTCCGCACGACTCGTGGTGGTAGAATCGGGTGAAGTTCCAAAGGTTCTTGACAATGCTGGTGTCTTCGTCCATCACGATGAATCCGCCTGAACCCAGCATCGTGCCGGTGGCGAAGCCGCCATCAGCCAGTGATTCGTACGACATCAGTCGAGGCTCGCCGTTGGCGGTCTTGACAATGAGCTCGGCTGGCAGGATCGGAACGGATGATCCTCCTGCAACCACAGCTTTCATTTTCTTTCCGTTTCGGATGCCCCCGCAATATTGTTCGGAGTAAATGAATTCTTCTACAGGTACACCGAGCTCGATCTCGTAAACTCCCGGCCGGTTGATGTGACCGCTGGCTGAAATGAGTTTGGTCCCCGTACTTTTTCCAATACCGATCTTGGCATACTCATCACCACCCATGTTCACGATAGGAACGACTGCTGCGATGGTCTCCACGTTGTTTACGACGGTCGGGCAGCCATACAGTCCGGCGATAGCTGGGAAAGGAGGTTTGATCCTGGGATTGCCGCGTTTGCCTTCGAGTGATTCCAACAGGGCGGTTTCTTCGCCACAGATGTAGGCGCCTGCGCCGACTTGTACGTACAAATCGAGATCGTATCCGGTGCCCAGAATGTTTTTTCCCAACCAACCGTTTGCGTAGGCTTCATCGATGGCTTTTTCCAGGATGCGGGATACGTAGAAATATTCTCCGCGGATGTAGATGTAAGATGTATTGGCCCCCAGTGCGAAACTGGAGGTGATCATCCCTTCGATGAGCAGATGCGGTATCCGCTCCATGAGGTAGCGGTCTTTGAAGGTGCCGGGTTCGGATTCGTCGGCGTTGCAGACGAGGTAACGTGGTACACCCGGTGGCTTGGCCAGGAAGTTCCATTTCATACCGGTAGGGAAGCCTGCGCCGCCACGGCCGCGAAGCCCTGATTTTTTCACCTCTTCGACTACAGCTTCGGCAGTCATCTGCTTCATGGCTTTTTCAACCGAAGCGTACCCGCCGTGTTTGCGATAGGTCTCGTAGTTGCTGATTCCAGGAACATGATCATGTTCCAGAAGGAGTTTCTTTCCCATGGTCAGATTGTTCTTTTTTCAGGATGGTCAGTATAGGATTTTCTCTTACCCTCGCTGCGGAAACGGTCCATCAGCTGATCCACTTTTTTCAGAGTGAGGTTCTCGTAATAATCAGTACCCACCTGCATCATCGGCGCGGTGCCGCAGGAGCCAAGGCACTCCACGGTTTTAAGCGTGAACATGCCATCAGCCGTGGTCTCTCCGGGTTTGATGGAAAGTTTCTTCTCGATGTGTCGGATGACGTCCTCGGCACCAAGCAGCCAACAGGAGCTGGTGCGGCAAACTTCAATCACGCATTTGCCGACAGGCTTGAGATTGAACATGGAATAGAAGGAGGCTACTTCGTAAGCTTCCACCGGTTGTATGTCCAAGAGGCTGGCCACGTAGTCCATGACTTCAGGTGATAACCAACCATCGAATTCAGCCTGCGCGATGTGAAGTATCGGGATAAGCGCAGACTTTTTGCGTCCTTCCGGATAACGTCCAATCATCTTTTGGACCAGCGCCAGGCTTTCATCGCTGAAACGGATCGTATTCATGTATGATGAGTGCTTTTGTGTTTTTGATCAGGCGTCCAATTCTCCTGCGATGACATTCATGGAACTCATGGTGAGTACCGCATCGCTCAGCAAGCTTCCCTTGATCATTTCAGGATAAGCCTGGTAGTAAATGAAGCAAGGACGACGCATGTGGAGTCGGAAAGGCTGACGACCACCGTCGCTCACCAGATAGAAACCCAGCTCGCCATTGCCGCCTTCAACGCAGTGGTACACTTCGCCTTTAGGAACGTCGGTTTCGCCCATCACGATCTTGAAGTGATAGATGAGCGCTTCCATGTTGTTGTATACGTCTTCTTTCGGAGGGAGGTAAAACGAGGGGATGTCGGCGTGAAAGGAAGTCTTGTCCTCCAGCTTTTCCATTTTTTCCATCGCCTGACGGATCATGGAAAGACTCTGCCACATCTCTTCACCACGCACCATGAAGCGGTCGTAGGTGTCGCCGTTCGTTCCCAGCGGAATATCGAATTCGAGATCTTCGTAGGAGGAATACGGATTCATGACGCGCACATCGTAGTCGACACCTGCTGCGCGAAGGTTAGGACCGCTGAAGCTGTATGCGAGTGCGAGTTCGGCGGATATGGGGCCGCAACCGATTGTACGATCCATGAAAATGCGGTTACGCACCATCAGACTTTCGAATTCCTTCAGTACGGCCGGGAATTCTTTGAGGAAGTGCCGGATCTTATTCCAAGCAGTCGCGCTGAAGTCGCGCTCGAAGCCGCCGATGCGACCGATGTTCGTGGTCAATCGCGCACCGCAGATTTCTTCGTAGATATCGTAAATGAACTCACGCCACTGAAACAGGTAGAAGTATCCGGCGGTTGCACCGGTGTCCACGCCGATGATGCTGTTGCAGATGATGTGGTCGGCGATACGGGCCAATTCCATCACGACGATGCGCATGTATTCGACCCGTTTGGGTAATTGTGCGCCGATCAGTTTTTCCACTGTCATGTGCCATCCCATGTTGTTGATGGGCGACGAACAGTAGTTCATACGATCGGTGATAGGCGTGACCTGATAAAAGGGTTTGTGTTCGGCCAGTTTTTCGAAAGCACGATGGATGTAGCCGATGGTCGGCTCTGCTTCAACGATTATTTCGCCGTCCATCTTGAGGACGTTCTGGAAAATGCCGTGAGTGGCTGGGTGAGTCGGGCCCAGGTTGAGTGTCGAGTACTGCTTGTCTTCCGCAGGAGCCGGAATGTCGAATGTCGTCTTCATGTTCTCAGCGGTTTCAGGATTGCAGACGTTTGCGGTCGTAGCCTGCGGGTGAGCGACCGAACAGCGTGTCGTCTTTGTCGTACCGGGTCGCATCCTCGATCGGGTATTCCTTGCGCAGCGGATGGTAATCCATGTCGTCCATGTTCAGGATCCTGCGCAGGTCGGGATGTCCTTTGAAACGGAATCCGAAGAAATCGAATGCTTCCCGTTCCATCCAGTTGGCTGCGCGAAAGAGCGGAGTGAGGGAGTCGTACTCCAGGTCTTCGGCAGTGGTGAACGATTTGAAACGAAGACGCAGGTTGTTTACGAGACTATGCACCTGATACATCATTCCGAAGGGATGGGAAGTACCTGGCAGGTGCAATCCGCACATCGTGGTGAGGTAACGGAACTGGAATTGATCGTGGTCGTGAAGGAAGCGGAGTACTTCCATCACCTTGTCTTTCTTTAGAAAGACAACCTGGAAGTCGTATGCTGTTTCGACAGTGATGATTCCTTCAGCGAAGCGCTCGCGAAGCGCAGCGATGACGAGGTCGATGGTCGGTTTTTCCATGGAGTAGGTCATTCGATGCCGAAGGAGGCAAGCAGTTGTTTGTATTCGGGTGAATTGCGTCGACGTAAGGATTCGTTGCCGACCAGCTTATGGATGTTCATGACGCCATCGATGATCTGCTCGGGACGAGGAGGGCAACCAGGTACATACACATCGACCGGTATGATGTGGTCGATGCCTTGTAAGACGGAGTAGGTATCGAAGATGCCGCCGCTGGAGGCGCAGGCGCCGACGGACAATACCCAACGCGGTTCGGCCATCTGTTCGTACACTTGACGAAGCACGGGGGCCATTTTTTTCGAGATGGTACCCATGACCATGAGCAGGTCGGCCTGTCGAGGAGAAAAACTCATCCGCTCTGATCCGAACCGGGCAAAGTCATAGTTAGGAGCCATGGTGGCCATGAATTCGATGCCGCAACAAGAGGTTGC